>JBIIHN010000142.1:0-5133 GCA_044235745.1 Bacteroidia bacterium | reverse complement strand
AATTCAAAAGCTGCTATTCTCCCATCTGCTTCTTCAATAAAATCTATCTCTTGCTTTTGAACTGTACGCCAGAAATAATTATTCATAAATCGGGTATGATAGGATTGAAGTTTTATTCTTTCTGCGATCAGGAAATTCTCCCATAATGCACCTTTATCTGTCCGTAGTTCAACAGGATTTAAATTATTAATCAGCATATTTCTTATACCGGCTGACTCCGTTTTCCCGGGTTCACTTTACAAATTTATACCGCCCGACTTCCACCCCGTTGGAGGTGGTGATGCTTACGTTGTATATCCCGGAAGGCAAATGTCCTGTTCTGAAAGTGATCGCATTATCTCCGGCTGCTACACTTCCATTAAACGGAGTTCCCACCAGTTTACCTCCTGCATCAAACAATTGCACCGTTATCCGTCCTGCTGAGGTCAGCGTAAATTTCACCGTTGTCTCTTCGACGGCAGGATTCGGATACACACTGCCCTCCGGTTCTGCAACAGGGGTTTGAATGCCTGTGGCAGTCGTTGTATTTAATTCTGCAATCCAAGTACGGGTGGTATTACCCGGTGCCGTATAGGATCCGTTCGCCCAAACAAAACCCGGCTGATTATATTTCGTTTGTGATCCGGTATAATCACCCCAACGTTCATCGCCAATCAACATATTGGTAAACGTTACACCGGGGCGAATGGTCACCGCGGTAGAGTATCCATTGGCGTCCCAGGCCACTGCAGCCCATCCCGGATAATTGGAAGGTCCTCCGTATAAAAAGTTGATGACCGATTTCTGATTTCCCGGTGCTGTACCTGCATATGAAATATTGGGGTATGCGATGCTTGCGGTGGGAGTGGGATGCAGCAACATATCTGCAGTCACCACCGGCTGCGGTCCGCTGAAATCTATCCGTCCGTGAAACACTCCGTCACGCCCGCTGGCGGTATCCAGCGCGGCAAAAACAAACTGCAGGTCATTTCCCTCTTTGTATGCGGCCATCATCCTCGCATCGTTTACAATCAGCTTTTCTGTGGTGGCCGGCTGCGTGACGTCCACCGGCATAAAATACTGCATAGGTACGGTCAGATGCTGTACCGTAACAGCTACTCCGGCAGCTCCGATGGTATCCGAAATCTCTATCATAAAGATGGAATCGTTGCCGGTACTGAAATTCCGGTTACTGAGGAAATACATGTTCGGCCCATACGTTCCGGATCCGCCTTTTACAGGACATACATTTCGGATAGGCCCACCGTTATAAAATATATTGCTGTGTACCTGACTTGTGAGCGGAAGCCCCTGATATCCGTCCGATTTTTTTATCTGCCAGATGATGGATTGATTGAATCCGGTCTGCCAGCTGGAGTCGTTGTATAAGAGATTTCCTGTGATAAAAAGTTCATGGTTGTTTACCGCTACCATCGGGAAGTCGGTCCAAAGTCCGTTGTTGAGCGCATCGCCGGGCAAGGAATAAAAATTCCAGGCTCCGTACGAACTATTCGTCTGGGAAAAACCAACGATGATACTATTGGTACTATCCGTAAATCCATTCAGAAACAACACTACAAACCGATCAGCCTGCGGGTCATATACGACTTTCGGATCAAATTCTTCCGCCGGAAGACCCAATGATGCACAGAGAGAATGGAGTGTATAAGATCCGTAAACGATATTGGCATTGAGGTCTTTGTTGTGAATCACGGTATTGCTTACACTGCAGGTGATGTCGCCATTGGAAATGGCCATGTCGTTGTCATTGGGCACGAAGAAATTGAACGCATTGCCAATGAAATTTCTGCCGATAACCGGTGCATTGGCCATCATCCGTTGCGCAGGCATCTCCACTTCTTTCAATGGATATTTCGCCGCGAGGTCTGCCTTCATTCGTTCTGCCTGCTGACGGTCGATGCCCGGATGAGGCTTCGGCAATCGCTGATGCTGCAGTACAGGAAACCAGGTGTCTCCGTTTTTGGAAATATCAATCACCTTTCTCAAGGGAATATGTTGTACGGATGACGTGATGACCTGTGCAGACAGTATCATCGGACATAAAATCATCATGACCGTGAATCCTGAGAAAGCACGCAATAGTTTGGCGAGATTTTTCATTCAATGCTGAATTGTGTAAAGGTAAAGTTATAAAAAAGGCGATAATCCAAGCCGGGAATGATGGCGAAAGAAAAACAAAGGGGGGAACCGAAGGCCGGGTCGTTTTTCCACCACCAGAGCCTTTAAGCTTAACTATTGCGAACTTAAATAATTCCCTATCAGAGTAATTTCTGCAACTGCTTCTGCAAACTCACTTTCTCCTCCACCAGCCGGGGCAATTGATCGATGGCCACACGTTCCTGTTGCATTGTATCACGGTCGCGGAGGGTCACCATATTATCCTCAAGCGTTTGATGATCGATGGTAATACAGAGCGGTGTACCGATGGCATCCATACGGCGATAACGTTTACCGATGGAATCCTTTTCCTCGTAAATACAAAGGTGATCCAGCTTCAAACGATTCATGATTTCACGGGCTTTCTCAGGCAATCCATCCTTTTTCACCAACGGCAATACAGCGATTTTATACGGTGCCAGGAAGGGCGGAATACGCAATACAACACGTGAGCTGCCATCTTCCAGCTGCTCTTCTGTGTATGCTTGTGAGAGGGTAGCAAGGAACAAACGATCGAGACCGATAGACGTTTCGACTACATACGGGATATAGTTCTCATTGTCTTCGGGATCAAAATACTGCTGCTTGCGTCCACTGTATTGTTCATGGGCCTTCAGATCGAAATCAGTACGGGAGTGAATGCCTTCGAGCTCCTTGAAGCCGAACGGAAATTCAAATTCAATATCACAGGCTGCATTCGCATAGTGCGCCAGTTTGATATGATCGTGGAAACGATATTTGCTCTCGGGGAATCCCAGACTCCGGTGCCAGCTGATGCGCGTTTCTTTCCATTTATTGTACCACTCAAGCTCAGTGCCGGGCTTCACAAAAAACTGCATCTCCATCTGTTCGAACTCGCGCATGCGGAAGATAAACTGGCGCGCGACGATCTCATTGCGGAAGGCCTTTCCGGTTTGCGCAATACCAAAAGGAATTTTCATCCGCCCGGTCTTCTGTACATTCAGGAAATTAACGAATATACCCTGTGCAGTTTCGGGGCGCAGGTAAATCGTACTCGATTCCTCACTGACCGATCCGAGCTGTGTGCTGAACATCAGATTAAACTGACGCACGTCGGTCCAGTTACGGGTACCGCTCACCGGACAGGTAATCTCCAGATCAATGATTATCTGTTTTACTTCGTCCAGATTATTTTCTTCGAGTGCTGACTTGAAACGGGCGTTAATCTCATCTATCTTCTTCTGATTCTCCATCACCCGCGGATTCGTTTCGCGAAACATCTGCTCATCGAAATTCTCAAAGCGTGCTTTCGCCTTTTCAACTTCCTTCTGAATCTTCGCTTCGATCTTGGCTACATACTCTTCGATCAGTACATCCGCACGATAGCGCTTCTTCGAATCTTTGTTGTCAATCAGCGGATCATTAAAAGCGTCGACGTGGCCGGAGGCCTTCCACGTTGTTGGATGCATAAAAATCGCGGCATCGATACCCACAATGTTCTCGTTGAGCTGCACCATGGCTTTCCACCAGTAATCGCGGAGATTTTTCTTAAGTTCCGCACCCATCTGGCCGTAATCATATACTGCACTCAATCCATCGTAAATCTCCGACGATTGAAAGATGAATCCATATTCCTTGCTGTGGCTGATGATATTTTTAAAAAGTTCTTCGCCGGTGAACTTCTTTACTGTGACTGTTGACATCTTGCAAAAATAGAGAATTGAGGCATTGTAACGATGTCGTTGTGCTGATGGTTGCACCAGTTTTACACACTGGAAATCAACCGCTCTGATTACACTTTTAGTAACCGTGCGGGTGGTTTATTGTACTTTTGCAGGGTCTATGGATCAGATCTATCTCGATTACAACAGCACCACACCGGTCGACCCCCGGGTATTGGAAGCGATGTTGCCCTTTTTCTCTGAAAAATTCGGAAACGCTGCAAGCCATACACATCGCTGGGGCTGGAGTGCAGCGGCGGTAGTGGATAAAGCCAGACAAGAAGTTGCTGAGTTGATCCATGCGAGTCCGGAAGAGATCATTTTTACATCAGGGGCTACGGAGGCTATCAATCTTGCCATGCGCGGGGTAATGGATGTGTATTCTGTGAAAGGCAAACACCTCCTGGTAGCCTCCACTGAACACAAAGCGGTACTCGACACCGCAGCGGATCTTGTTCGAACCGGAGCAGAAGTAGAATATCTGCCGGTTAACCGCGAGGGATTAATTGATACAGCTGAACTGGAAAAGAAGATACGTCCGGAAACGGTACTTGTTTGTGTGATGATGGCCAACAACGAAACGGGGACCATACAACCGGTGGAAGAAATTTCACGAATTTGTAATGAAAAGAAAACATTGTTTTTATGTGATACCACTCAGGCTATCGGCAAAACCAGGGTAGATGTGCAGGAACTCGGGCTCCATCTTTGCACCATCTCCGCGCATAAATTTTATGGGCCAAAGGGCATCGGTGCTTTGTATGTGAGAAGAAAAGATCCGCGCGTAAAGCTGGCCGCAGCGATCACCGGTGGCGGACACGAGCGTGGATTAAGATCGGGAACATTAAACGTGCCCGGCATTGTCGGCATGGGTGCGGCAGCAACTCTGGCACGGGGCTATCAATGGGATTACGGCATGCATACCTCCAGATGGCGAACTATACTCGAGCAGCAACTCACCTCGGAAGGAAGGGGCTTCATCAACGGAAGTATCCGATCGCGGTTGCCTAACACCACGAGTATTACCTTTCCCGGTGTTAGGTCAGAAGCGCTGATCAAAATAATTCCTGACATCGGCATCAGCATGGGTTCTGCCTGTTCATCGGCACTGCCGAAGCCCAGCCATGTATTGAAAGCGATGGGGTTAACCGATGAGGAGATTTACAGCAGCATCCGCATCAGTCTTGGCAAGAAAACTACAGAAGAAGAAGTACGATCGGCCATATTTCGTATAGGCGGAGCGTTAGATGACCTTCGCGGAAACTGAGCGGAAACAGGTTTCATGAAGAGGCCC
>JBIIHN010000141.1:0-5156 GCA_044235745.1 Bacteroidia bacterium | reverse complement strand
GCTCCATCGGATTAATGGAAATCGGAACAACCATTGGATTCCTTGGTCTCTTCGCATTCATTACACAACACTTCCTGAGTAAGGCGCCGCTCGTTGTTAAGGAGCACCCGATGATGGAAGAGAGTCTTCATCATTCTATATAATTCCAGAAAAATAATTCCACTCCCTAAATAACGAAAGAACTATGAATCTCTTGCTTATTCTGGCCATTGTGTTTGGTATACTCGTGCTGGTACGCATCGCCAACGTGGCGCAAATGGCAGCGGACCTCTCCGGGCAGAGCCAGGAAGAAGAACAGGAAAAATCCAACAAGTGGAACAGCTTGGGCTTTCTACTCTTTATGATCGTATTTTTTGCAATGGTGATTTATACCACCTATGAGTGGGGAAAGCTATCACTGCCACTGGCAGCTTCTGAGCATGGTGTTGATGTTGATAATTTCATGGAGGTGAACTGGATGGTGTTGTATCCTGTTTTTTTCCTTACCAACTTCCTGTTATTCTATTTTGCTTACCGATACCGCTACAATAAAAACCGCAGGTCTTTCTACTTTCATGATAATAACAAACTGGAAGCGCTGTGGACCATAGTACCGACCATCGTGCTTTCCGGGCTGATTGTTACCGGGTTGGTAGAATGGAATAAAATTACTGATAAAGCAGCCGCCGAAAATGGCATTAAAATTCAGGTTTATGCTAAACAATTTGATTTCACAGCCCGTTATGCGGGAAAAGACAATAAGCTGGGGGGCTCTTTTTTCAGAAATATTTCTGACGTCAACCCGCTGGGTGTAGATACGATGGATGCGGCTGTTAATGATGATGTAATGTCAGCTGAGCTGGTGATGCCGGTGGGGGAAGAGATTGAGTTGGTGATTAACAGCAGAGATGTTATCCACTCAGTTTATCTGCCTCACTTCCGTGTTCAGATGAATGCGGTTCCCGGTATGTCCACGCGATTTCATTTTAAGCCTACTGTAACTACTGCTAAAATGAAAGAGATTACTGGGAATGAAAAGTTTGAGTATATTATGTTGTGTAACAAGGTCTGTGGAGTTGCCCACTATAATATGAAAATGCCGGTACGTGTACTTGAAAAATCCGAGTTCGAGGCATGGTTAAAGAAGGATACCAAACCTGCTTACGCCAGAGCGGTTGCTGAAGCACCTGTTGCTACTGCAGATTCTCTTGCTAAGCCGGTTGCATTAAAATAAGTATTGCATACGATAAACGTTAGTTATATATTTCCTCCAGAAAATAATCGCTCAATCCAATGGAAGTGAATCAACATAGTTCCGTGGCCGCTCAACATGATGAGCATGCACATGCGCATGATCACCATCATGGACACCACCATGACCATGATCACGATGAAGGTAACTTCTTCTCGAAGTATGTCTTCACCACTGATCATAAAATGATCTCCAAACAGTTCCTGATTACCGCGATCATCATGGCGTTCCTGGCAATGGGAATGTCAATGATATTCCGTCTCCAGCTGGCATGGCCTGATGTAAAGTTTCCATTCCTTGAAGATGTAATCGGTCGTTGGGGAAAGGATGGTAAACTTGATCCGGGTTTTTACCTTGCGCTGGTTACTTTGCATGGTACCATCATGGTGTTCTTTGTACTCACCGGCGGACTTTCCGGTACATTCTCTAATCTGCTTATTCCACTGCAGGTTGGTGCCAGAGATATGGCCTCAGGATTCCTGAATGCCCTTTCTTATTGGTTCTTCTTCATTTCCGTGGTAATAATGTGCGCTTCCATTTTTATCGAAACCGGTCCTGCTTCCGGTGGCTGGACAGTTTACCCTCCATTGAGTGCATTGCCTCAGGCCATTCCGGGCTCCGGTTTGGGTATGACCCTGTGGCTGATTTCCATGGCGATGTTTATCGCTTCTTCGCTGCTGGGTGGTATCAATTACATTAGTACTGTACTGAATCTCCGTACCAAAGGAATGAGCATGACTAGATTGCCGTTGACGATCTGGGCTTTCTTCATTACTGCTATCCTTGGCGTACTCTCCTTCCCTGTATTGTTGGCCGCTGCACTGCTGCTGATTTTCGATCGCAGTTTCGGTACCAGCTTCTACCTCAGTGAAATCTTCATTGATGGAGCTCCGCTTGATTACCTGGGTGGTTCACCGATCCTGTATCAGCACTTGTTCTGGTTCCTTGGTCACCCTGAGGTTTATATCGTACTTCTTCCGGCCCTGGGTCTGGCTTCTGAAATTATATCAGTTAATTCCCGAAAACCAATCTTCGGTTATAAAGCGATGGTGGGTTCGTTACTGGTGATTGCATTTCTGTCCTTTATCGTTTGGGGACACCACATGTTCGTGACCGGAATGAATCCGTTCCTCGGTTCGGTGTTCGTTTTCACAACGCTGTTGGTGGCAATTCCTTCTGCGGTAAAAGTCTTTAACTATCTGACGACGCTCTGGCGTGGTAATATTCAGTTCACTCCTCAGATGATGTTTGCTATGGGTCTGGTTTCTACCTTTATTACAGGTGGATTAACCGGAATCATTCTTGGTGACTCAACACTTGATATCAACGTTCACGATACCTATTTCGTGGTTGCACACTTCCATATAGTAATGGGTTCGTCCGCTATCTTCGGAATGTTTGCCGGTGTGTATCATTGGTTCCCGAGAATGTATGGCAGGATGATGAATGCCAAATTGGGGTATGTACATTTCTGGCTGACCTTGTTCGGTGTTTACGGTGTATTCTTCCCGATGCACTTCCTCGGTCTTGGTGGAGTTCCCCGTCGTTATTACTCTAACACGGCGTATGAAGCATTTGACAGCTTCGTCAACATCAACGTTATCATTACTGTTGCTGCTATTATCGGTGGTTTGGCACAGCTGATCTTCGCATTCAACTTCTTCTACAGTATCTGGAAGGGTCGTAAAGCAGAGCAAAATCCCTGGAAATCAAATACGCTTGAATGGACAGCTCCGGTTGAACATCTTCACGGAAACTGGCCCGGTCCTTTGCCCGTTGTACACCGCTGGCCATATGATTATGGAAAACCGGGTGCTAAAGAAGATTATATCCCGCAAACGGTACCGTATTCCGAAACGCCGGAAAGTAATACACCGGAAGATTCTCATCACTAAATTTATAAAGAGCCCCGCACCTGCGGGGTTCTTGCTTTATCAGCCGTTTAAATCAGAGAGGCAGAAAGTTTACGGCTCCAATGAATTGATTCATGAAGTAATTTCGCAAAGCCATGTACGCATTCGAAAATTCATCCGTTTGGGCCCTCGCCAGAGACGAGCGAGACCCTCTTCGTAAATTCCGCCGGCAGTTTCATATCCCGCAACATGAAGGACATGATGCAGTGTATTTCTGCGGCAATTCTTTGGGATTGCAACCGAAGCGGACTTCTGTGCTCGTAAATGAAGAACTCAATGATTGGGCTCGTTTAGGTGTCGAGGGGCATTTCAAACCTGAAACCGGTTGGTTCGCATACCATGAGTTGTTGCGTGAAAGTACTGCTCGTCTCGTTGGAGCCAAATCGCATGAAGTGGTCGTGATGAATCATCTTACGGTTAATCTTCACTTGCTGCTGGTTTCATTTTATCGTCCTACTGCCGATCGGTATAGAATCATCTGTGAAGGTGGTGCCTTTCCATCCGATCGTTATGCCTTGCAAAGCCAGGTAGAATGGCATGGCTTTGATGCTGACGATGCATTGATTGAACTGGAGCCCAGGAAAGGAGAGGAGATGGTTCGGCATGAGGATATACTGGCAGCGATTGAAGAGTATGGTGATTCTTTGGCACTCGTCATGTTAGGTGGTGTGCATTATTTCACAGGGCAGGTACTGAATATGCAGGAAATTACACGTGCAGCACATGAAGTTGATGCGTATGCCGGCTTTGATCTTGCTCATGGTGCGGGTAATCTGAAGCTACAACTGCATGATTGGAATGTTGACTTTGCAGCCTGGTGTTCCTATAAGTATCTGAATGGCGGTCCCGGAACAGTAGCTGGAGCATACGTGCATGAGCGTCACGGCAGAAATCCACATCTTCCCAGGTTTGCCGGATGGTGGGGCAATGATCCGAAATTACGGTTTACCATGCCTCATCGGTTTGTCCCGGTGCCATCGGCAGATAGCTGGCAGCTGAGCAATGCCCCAATTCTGGAAATGGCGGCTCTCCGGGCTTCGATGGAATTATTTGATGAAGCAGGAATGGAGCGATTGACAGAAAAAAGTCATGAGCTTACTTCCTATTTATTGTTTGTAGTAAGAGATGTATTGGCCAAAAGCGGAAAGGAGAATATACTGCGTGTAATGACGCCTTTTGAAGAACAGCATCAGGGCTGTCAGCTTTCGCTTCAGTTTGCGGGAAATGGCAAGCGTATTTTCGACTTTATCACAGCGCAAGGTGTGATTGCTGATTGGCGTGAACCGGATCAGGAGGGAAGGGAAGAGGGCGTTATTCGCGTAGCTCCGGTGCCGTTATATAATTCTTTTGAAGATGTTTTCCGTTTCGGGGAGATACTTACGAAGGCGCTAAACTGATCTGATATACGATAGATCACCGGAGAAAAGCAGCCGGTTTAGTAATTGAAGGAGTGATCCGGAAGATTTTTGATTTCACCAGCAGAGCAGAAGATGCATTTGTATGCTGTCAGTGCTGATAACTACCCGCCGTTTGCCGGTTTAAAATTGGAGAAGTAATTTATCAATCCGCTGCCCGTCTTTGTCAATCACTTCAAGGTCGTAGGGTCGGCAAACTGATTTTTTACCTACAATAGGTACATTTTCTGATCTGTAAATGACGGGTATGGCGAAGGTGGCATTCCTTGATTGTTCCTTTTGAAAATTCAAACAGTAAAATGAAGGCCGTTAAATCATATGATCCATTAATGCGCTATGAATGTTCGTTCCGCTGTATCCTTCGACATTTCTAATTAAGAATTTCTCGAAGATCAAAAGCGAAGTGATGGATGATTGACCAAGGTGTACTTAACTTTTGTCGGTGCACTTACATTACACATATGATCCCTTGTATTAAAGGTTGTGTGGCATCAGGGATGAAGATCAGATTTTCTTATAATCAGAATATTATGCTTTCCGGAGAGGATGTACTTTTCTGTTGTTTCGATAATTGAATTATGCCCGGTAAAACACATT
>JBIIHN010000140.1:0-5201 GCA_044235745.1 Bacteroidia bacterium | reverse complement strand
AAACGGGCCCTTTAACGCGGCGATCTGAATTTGCACTTACCATCGCTTCCGGCACCCAGTTGATGATGCCATCAGCTTGTTTATCGCCATAAAAAATCTGCATACCCTCCTTGATCTGATCAACCTTTAAACTAACGTTAATGGGTTTACGAAGTTTTAGCTGCCGCCCCTCCGAAGAAGCCTCGCAATAAAACATTCCTGCAGTCTCTATCATTTCCCCGTTGCAGGTGGTGGTAAGCCCCTGCTTCAGAATGGAAAGATCATCATGAAAACTCTGCAAATCAAAAACCACATTTCCTGTTGGATCAGAACCATCATCAAACATAAAAGCCCCGGCAGGAATCACCAGCTCAAGTCCTTGTTCATCAGAAATGAGCGTATCACGCTCAGGATTGATCACATGGTGAACGATTTCCGTTGGATGGAACTCGCTGTATTTTACGAAATGCTCTCTTGGATAAACCGGTGAAACCGGTGATGCCGCCGGTTCGCGAGTGTAAGAATGATTCACTATGTCTGAACGCTCATTTGATGACATCCTATCTTCTGACGATTGCTGTTCAGAAACAGTTTCAACTGTGGGCACGACATCATTTCCCGACTCCTAATCATTCTTGCTGTTACAGGCTGCCCATATCAAAAGACATAGCAATGCCAATCCGCTGTTAAGGTGGGTGTTCATGGTGTGAAGGTTTGGAGAAAAACGAACTGACTTAACAGTTTAGTACATTCTCAATAAAATTATCAGCCAAAAACATACCTCCATCCAACAAAAGCCCTGGCCCCAACCATTGGCGCATAATTGTAGGAAGGGTCAAACGTATAGCCAAACGGATTATTGACATCGATGTACTTATCAAAAGGATCGAACGGACGCAAGATGGGATCGTCAGGTATAAAATTCAATAAATTTTTCACTCCACCATAAAACTCCCAGGCCCTCGATTTATAGGTCACCTGCAAATTCAGCAACGCAAACCAGGGAGACTTTTCCGGTCGATAATCATTGGGAACAACGGGCAAATACATCGGACCGGTCAACTTGCCTGTGAAATCCACAACCCAGTGACGGTTAGAAGAAGTATAGGTTAACCCTCCCACTCCACTAATTGCCGGAGCATGCAACTGAGGCCAGCGAACACCTTCCTCTTCCCGAAAAACATCGAGGAATGTAAAACCCATATTCCCCCTCCAATTCCCCTGCTGATAATCGAGGTTCACACCTGCACCTCTGCTGATGGCAAACCCATCCAGGTTCCGGTAGATGATCCGCTGCGGGTCGGTGAGAAAATCGCCGGTGATGCGATTGCTGAAACGTGTATAAAAAAGATTAACATCCAACGCAAAGATTCCTTTAACTGTAAAAAACTGATGATTGAGATTCAGGTTACCATTCCAACTGCGTTCCGGCTTCAACGCTTCCTGAATATCTACTTTTCGTGCACCGGAAAGTGCCGCATGATCCTCTGTAAAGAGATTCACTGTACGAAAGCCATTCCCCATACTCATCCGCACAATACCTTGGGGATGATACTTGAAGCGTGCCGCAATACGGGGTGATGAGATCCAGCCGTGGTCCTTATGAAAATCAACTCTCATACCGGGTAAGATCTGCCAACGATCACTGAAATGAATTTCATCCTGCACAAACAAGCCGGGCATCAGCACCTGCATGGGAGCATTAGAAAACGACAGCGTATCCGCCCCTGCAGTACCGGGAGTATTATCATCATAATACACAAACCGCGCAGGCAACCCGGCCATCCAGTGATGTTGTTTTGTTGTTTTCATCCATCGTCCTTGTAAAAATCCGGTATGTTGAATGGCATCATACGATACCTGACCATACCATGAATCTTGCCGGTGAAAATTATAAGAACCCTCGAGCATCCAGGTGCCTGCAGCACTCCTGAATCCTTCCTGAACATATAATTCCGCACGTTGTGTGGTGATCGTTTCACCGTAAACAGAATCTGTTCCGGCCCATTCTTCGCCCCATACAGTTTGACCACCCCAGCGACGTTCGCCAAAAACGCGAAAGGCCAGTTGAGAGGGTAAAGTATCTGTTCTGTTTCGGGTAAACTTCTGAAAGACCGATACTCTCTCCTGCAGTGTGATATCGGTAAATCCATCGTTATTGATATCACGCGGCAATGAATAATCAAAAACATTCACCCCTGTCATTCCCCGCCATCCCTTCGCGGAATACGCTGCAGAAGCATCGGCATTCACTTCACCAATCCCTGTAAACTGAACGTCCGCGGCAAATCGCGGAGCCGTGAGCGGTGATTTAGTGATGATATTGATTACACCGGCCATTGCTTCTGAACCATACAATGTACCGGCGGGACCTTTAACGACTTCCAGTTGCCGGATCAATGAATTCGGAATACCACTTAAACCATACACTGTACTCAAACTGCTGACAATGGGCATACCATCTATCAGCACCATCGTATAGGGGCCTTCCATACCGTTGATATGAATATCACCCGTATTACAAACATTACAATTAATCTGCGGCTGAATCCCGTTAATCAGTTGCAGCGATTCAAACAATACCGGCGTCGCCGCCCTTTTCCAGAAAGCGGGTGAATAGGTTTCTACCGGAATCACCGACTCCGTTCTCTCTACCGCACGCAAACTACCGGTCACAACAACTTCATTTAATGCACTTTCATCGGCCACGAGCTGAACGGCCACCACCTGCCGACCGGCAACCACCTGAATACGTTTGATGTATTTCCGAAAACCGGCGGCCTGCACCACCAGTTCATATGAACCTGCCGGTATGGCTTTGAATTCGAAGTTACCGTCGGTATCGGCTGTCACACCCCACGTCGTTCCTTTCAGCCCTGCCACTGCAAAAGGCACGGGCTCACCCCCGGCGGTTACACGTCCCAAAAGAGCGCCATTATCCTGACCATGAAGGAGTACAGGAAGCAGCAACAAAACTATCACCCTCCAATAAATCATTCGACAAATATACTATTTTTTGTTAGATAAGCCTAACTTTTATTGTTCTTAAAAACCCTGTATCTTTGTAAGATGTTGACGAACACTGAGGAAAACTATCTCAAAGCCATTTTTCAACTGGCACACGAAGCCGAACACGAGGAAACCGGTACTAACCGACTGGCTTTTGCACTGGGCATTAAACCTGCAACGGTCAACGACATGCTCAAGAAACTCAAACTCAAGAAGCTGGTTTTAAATGAAAAGTACGGAAAGATCCGGTTGACAAAGGAAGGACGGCGAGTAGCGGTACAGATTGTGAGAAAGCATCGGCTCTGGGAGACTTTTTTATACGAAAAGCTGGAGTTTTCATGGGATGAAGTACATGAGATTGCAGAGCAACTTGAGCATATCCAATCGGAAAAACTAATTGAAAAGTTAGAAAAATTCCTGGGTTATCCCGACACAGATCCACACGGTGATCCGATACCGGATGCGAAAGGAGTGATGAAAGAGCTGCGTAAAGTTTCGCTGGCAGAAATACGTCCCGGTCAGGTATGTCAACTCGTATCCGTACGTGACAACTCAGCGGTATTTCTGCAATTTGTTTCTGAACTGGGAATTAGTCTTAGAAAAAAAATAAAAGTGTTAGCTATTCAGGAGTTCGACAACTCGATGAAAATAGAAGTGGATAAAAAGCAGCATCATGTATCGCAAAAGTTTGCTGAAAATTTGCTGGTAAAATAGAAAACTGTTTGCAACAGCATAAAAAACTTCTGCTGCAAACAGTTTCTACATATTGAAGACCTTCGCTCCGCTGAAACAGGATAGATTACTGTCCCTGCGCTTTGGAATACGCCGGCTGATCATCGAAGTACAACAACATCTCCCAGGAGCAGATATAACACTTCTCCGCAATTTTAGCTGCCAGTGATAACAAATCACTCTGCTCCAGACTTACACCTTCTGCACGTTCAATCCTCACGCGATACTGATTGATGAGATCTGTAAGAACAGATCCGGTAGGCCAAACCTGCGTGCCGCGATTGGAGATGGTTACTAGTGTATAACGGTTATCCAGTACCGAAGAAATGAGATCCGCCAGTTCATTTGGATGGAGTTCACTCTCAACAAAGAAATCAGACCCCTGAATCATCCGCTTAGGCTTATTTGATGTAACGAGCATTCTGTTCTGCGGAGGTAAAACAGGGGCCTCCACCGGGCGGGCTGCTGCCTGCATTTTGACCGGTTCCTTCGGCATTTTACCGAGGTTTCGGATAATGGCAGCCGCAAACTCATCGGTGCTCAAGGCTTTTCCGCCATGACCGAAATCGGCAGTATGTTCACCATGTTCAAGTGAAAAGTACAAGGCGTTCTCAATTGAACGAGCCTGATGTTCCAAACCAAGGTGCCGCAGCATCATGAGTCCGCTGATGAGCAAAGCCGTAGGGTTCGCTTTCTTTTGTCCTGCGATATCCGGCGCGGTACCATGCACCGCCTCGAAGATGCTAACGAAGTCGCCGATGTTAGCGCTGGGTGCAAAACCAAGTCCACCAACGAGACCTGCACAAAGATCTGAAATGATATCACCCTGCAGATTCGGAAGGATAATCACATCATAATCGTACGGCCGCATCACCAGTTTCATGGCCATATCATCTACAATGATATCATTTGCCTGTAACTGGGGATACTCCTTCGCCACTTCATAAAATGCTTCCAGAAACAAACCATCTGTCAGTTTCATGATATTGGCTTTATGCGCACAGGTCACTTTGCGGGCTCCTTTGCGCAAGGCCATTTCAAATGCATAGCGATGCACCTGAACAGAACCGGGACGAGTGATAAACCGACGACAAAGTGCCACGTCATGTGTCAGCATATGTTCAATGCCACCGTAGGTATCCTCAATGTTTTCGCGGACAATAGTAAGGTCGATCGGAATACCCGCTTTGCTGTAAATAGTATCAACTCCCGGAATCGTCTTAAAGATGCGCTTGTTGGCATAGGTATTCCATGTTTTACGGGCTGTTACATTAATACTCTTCATGCCCTTTCCCTTGGGGGTTTCCATCGGACCTTTAAAAAGAATACCCAACGACTCCACCTTATTTTTTGCCTCCGGTGTCATTCCTGAAGAATGCCCTTGCAGATGGTTCGGCATTGAAGAAATATCACGAAACCGGTCAGATCGACATGAATGAGATCTACCCTTATGTGACGGAAGGAATCGGCGAAAGAAGGAA
>JBIIHN010000139.1:0-5247 GCA_044235745.1 Bacteroidia bacterium | reverse complement strand
AACCGGATAATACTCCTTCTAAACTTCTACCGCGTCCTCCAAACGCTCTTCTGTAACAACCGGCTCGAGTTCTTCTTCAATGCGGAGGTTTCTGATAATAAACTCCTGTCGCTCCGGTGAATTTTTACCCATATAATAATCAAGCAACCCATGCAGTGAGGTTTCACCGGTGAGGGTTACCGGGTCGAGTCTCATTTTTCTGCCGATGAACGCCTTGAACTCATCCGGTGATATTTCTCCTAATCCCTTGAATCGGGTTATTTCGGGCTTGGTTCCAAGTTTCGCAATGGCCTGCTGCCGCTCAATATCGCTGTAGCAATAGATTGTTTCCTTTTTGTTTCGCACCCGGAAAAGGGGCGTTTGCAGAATGAACAGATGACCGTTCTTGACTACATCTGGGAAAAACTGCAGAAAAAATGTCATCAATAATAAGCGAATATGCATACCATCCACATCCGCATCGGTTGCAATCACGATTCGGTTGTAACGAAGGTTTTCAATTGAGTCTTCAATATCGAGAGCATTTTGCATGAGATTAAATTCCTCATTCTCGTAAACAATCTTTTTGGTCAGACCAAAGCAGTTTAATGGCTTTCCTTTCAGGCTGAATACGCCCTGTGTATTCACATCCCGCGCAATGGTAATGGAGCCGGACGCAGAATCTCCCTCGGTGATGAATAACGTTGTATCCAGCCGCTGAGGATTTTTAAGATCGGTCAGGTGCACCCTGCAGTCGCGCAGTTTTTTATTATGAAGGTTCGCTTTCTTTGCCCGCTCATTCGCCAGTTTTTTAATGCCGGCAATTTCTTTCCGCTCGCGTTCACTCTGAAGAATTTTTTTCTTCCAGGCTTCTGCCGTTTCGGGATGTTTATGGAGATAATTATCGACCTCACGGGTCACAAACTCGTTGATCCAATTGCGCAAGGAAGGACCTCCGGGAGAGGTATTCTGAGAACCAAGTTTGGTTTTTGTCTGCGACTCAAACACCGGCTCCTGAATACGGATACTGATGGCACCGGTAATAGAAGTTCGGATATCACTTGGATCATAATCTTTGCCGTAAAAATCGCGAGCAGCCTTTACAATTGCTTCGCGAAATGCAGCAAGATGGGTTCCACCCTGAGTAGTATGCTGACCGTTTACAAAACTATAGTAATCCTCGCCGTAGGACGTTGTGTGTGTAAACGCGATTTCAATATCCTTGCTCTTGAGATGAATCACAGGATAAAGTGCTTCATCGCTGATATTGGATTTCAACAGGTCCAACAAACCATTTTCACTCTTGAACTCCTGCCCGTTCACGATCAGCTTGAGGCCAACGTTCAGATAGGTATAGTTCTTTACCATTGACTCGATATAGTCCATACGGAACTCATAATCGAGAAAAATTTCATTATCAGGAATAAATGTTATCTCGGTACCATCACTCATGGGAGTCGGGAGCTCACTCTTTTGTTTTTTGAGTTCTCCCCGCTCAAATTCCGCCCAGGTAGTCTTTCCGCCACGCACACTTTGCGCTTTGAAGTAAACGGACAAGGCATTTACCGCTTTGGTACCAACACCGTTAAGTCCTACTGACTTCTGGAAAGCCTGACTATCGTATTTTCCCCCTGTGTTGATCTTGCTTACACACTCCACTACCTTACCCAAAGGAATTCCACGCCCGTAGTCACGAACCCGCACGGTTCCTTCTTTGACTTCAATTTCAATGACTTTTCCATAACCCATCACATACTCATCGATGCAATTATCAATTACCTCTTTGAGCAGGACATAAATACCATCGTCCTTAGCTGAACCATCGCCCAGTTTGCCGATGTACATACCCGGACGCAATCGGATATGTTCTTTCCAGTCCAGCGACTGAATACTATCTTCCGTGTAGTTGTGGTCAAGTGTTGCCTGCTTCTTCGCCATATCTTTTTCTCTTTTCGTCGAAATCCGGGGCGCAAAAATCGGGAAAAGTCGCCCAGCCTATCGTTCAAAGTTACCAACAGAAAATACTCCACAACGATTTGAGACATCCCTTTTTCAACACTCAGGCTCTGATAAATTTCCGGTTTTCAGCAAAAACGCTATAAATCAAGTTAAAAAAGTGTCAAATGACCATGACACGATCATTTGAAGCGTTGAAAAAAACAAGGCCATTATTGAACCCGATAAAAAAACACGAAACCCGGCAAGTAAAAACAACGGCAGGAAACGGCGTGAAACAGGGATGTACAAATCACATTTTCAAAATATTAGCTATCCAATTACATACTCTTTACCCTCAACAACGACCGTCAATTCCCAAACCCAACAACCTACCAATGTTTCCGGCTTTACTTCATTTTGACTAAATTTGAAAAAACAGTTTACCTCTAGACACGTTGTAAGTCCATGATCAAACGAATTGCCGGAAGCCTGATAGTCACTTTTTTTCTCATTCATTGCAATGACTCTCCTCAATCGTCGGCCGGAAATCATTCAGTTACCCTCAACGATATGAACAACGAAACCTTGCATCATAAATTCTATTCTCGTACCGATACCAGCCGATTGGTATTACCCGATTCTGTGTGGGCAACATTACTTTCTGACGATTTGTATCGTGTGGCGCGAGAAGCCGCCACCGAACGGGCATTTACAGGGAAATACTGGGATCACGAAGGTATTGGGATGTATTACTGCGCAGCGTGTGGAAATGCTCTTTTTAAATCCGATTCAAAGTTCGCTTCCGGATGTGGCTGGCCCAGCTTTTTTGAAGCAATCCGTCCCACGGCAGTAATCTATAAGCTCGACACGAGTTTCAGCATGGTGCGTACAGAGGTCCTTTGCGGCCGATGTGACGCACATCTGGGACATATCTTTGATGATGGTCCGCCCCCCACCGGTAAACGGTTTTGCATGAATTCTATCAGTCTGGAATTTGAACCGGAAAAATAAAAACAACACAATCTAAGACTCAACGATTGTCGAATAAGAACAATCAACAGAGGATTTAAAGAGAATAATAAGGAAGAACAAAATAATTCTCTTTATCAATATTAATGATTGACGTTTCGTCCGGAAAATGTAAAGCAGCAACTATTGAAAACCATCCGCAATACATCTACTTCACTATCATCTTTTGAATCCTCTTGAGGGGTCCACGACAAGTCTGCGAGTGACAATCCTGGCAGGATTGGACCACGTTATTATGTAATGCAATTTTCTCCTCTGTGGTACCGGCTTGATACAGCTTATTCAGGTTTGTAATATAGGCCTTTGCCATCCCCTGATAAAGTTGCTCTTCCACATTCATGCTGCGTTCAGCAGAAAAGATGACCTTCTCAAAGCTACCATCATAGGGCACCAAATCCTTCCCGGCTCTTAGTGCTGCAGCATTCTCTTCTGAAAGAACAGCCATCTTACGCATTAACAAGGCCAGTTCGCTATCACCATTAGGATTTAAGGGTGTACAGGCACTGCCATCATTATCGGACTGTTCTTCCTTTTTCTGATTACATGCTGCTAAAGTAAAGGTCAACAACACGAGTAAGCTATACTTTCGAAGATTCATCATAACGTTCAAAAGTACTATTCATTTTCCATATTTCCTCAGGGTTGTTCCGGAAGGTCAACCGGTACCGGAATCAAATCCAGGGTATCTATGGGTATAGTATCTACAGGAAGCACATATTCCAAAGCAGCCCCTGACAATCGGATATCAACCTGCAGATTATCGGCTTCACTTTGCGAAATTTTTTCACGTTTAGCCATCCTTCCGCTCACTAACTTAAAAAACCCGGCTACTGAAGGTTTTAACTGGCCGCTTTCATCAAAGCGGTACCTGAAATGTTTCGGACTGGGAATCAGGCTAGCCAAAAATATACTCTCCGCCAGCGTGAGTTCATCCGGTGATTTATTAAAATAAAAACGTGCCGCCTCACCGATACCATAAACATTGGGTCCCCATTCAATAATATTCAGGTACACTTCAAGCATCCTTTCCTTGCTGACCAAACGCTGTTTTTCTATGAGCCACACGATCATTACTTCTTCAATTTTACGGCTTACCGATTTATTTCGGCTCAAAAAAACGTTTTTCACTAATTGCATACTGATGGTACTCCCTCCCCTGGCAAACCGGCGTTGCTTCAAATTGGTAATAATCGATTCGCGGAAAGCTTCCTGCACAAATCCACCGTGTTGCATAAAGCTTGGATCTTCAGCTGTAAGGACAGCATTCTGGAGGTAGGTAGAAACAAAAGGCAAAGGAGTGAAATAAGGATTTTCAGGACCTACCACAAAACTCCGGACAGGGCGGTCGCCATCCATCGCGAGAAAAGAAAAAGGCAGGTTCAGTTTGCCGAAGTTTTCCGTACCATAATTTTCAATCCGGAAGTTTTTGCGATTTAATTCAGAATCAAAGACAAGGTTTTCGGGATGATCTAACGGCACATCAAAAACAAGAGAATAATCCAGTTCACCGGATGCTTTAAAGCCCCTGAATGTATAAAACATCCCGTTGGGCATTGCCTCAAAAAGATCCTGTGCCCTTGCAGTTCTGAATGTGGTATTCAATCTCAGACGACGTTCAGGGTTTCGGATATACGATGCTGTTATGTTTACCGGAAGTTTATTCATGGAAAACACGGTACCGTTTTCCAACCCGATGCTGTCATGATCCGCAAAAGCGTTCATTGAAAACTGCATAGACGGGAAGTGTACATCTTCGGGAGCTATTCGCCAATGACTCACCATGAGCTTATGGACATCAAAATGACCTTTGATCCGAACCAACGATTTTTCCTCTGCACTTAACTGTACATGTGCTGAATCGAAACAAAATTTAAAATTATCTACCAGATCAAAAAACGGCAAAGCAAACGCATCTCCCCGCGTACGTTTTACATGAAAATCGTAGAAGTTGTTACCGGGATCCACCTCCCCTTTCACCAGCCATAGATTAACACCTTCCTTCGAAGAAGTGATCACACTGGACTGAAACACATTTCCATCGTAATACAATTCCGGTATGCTTACCATTTCCTCTATTGGTCCGCGGCGGTAGGTAACTTTAAACTGTCGGAAAGTGATGCTCTCATTAAAGATATCATTCACCCGTTGGAAAATGCCCATCACCCGATCGTTGAAACCACTGGCATTCGTTTTACGGAGTGTATCCGACGGGGACTCCTTATCACGTTTGAAAAAGAAACTGAAATTATCCGAGCTATCGCGGCGAATCAGATTTACCTCAGTAGTATCCACCAGTAACTC
>JBIIHN010000138.1:0-5269 GCA_044235745.1 Bacteroidia bacterium | reverse complement strand
GGTGTAGAGGCGAGTACCCAGCTGCCCACGTTGCGCAGATCGATGGTACTCTGGCTGCCTTCGAAGTCGTCAATGTACGCTGTACCATCACGACCGATCGCCCTGTTGTTACCGGGGATAAGATGCGCGAATTCACCCGACACGGTAATGTTGGATGGCTCCTTGGTAGAGATACCCGGCAGCTTGTCGATCATCTTCGTCAGCCAGCGCGATTGCGTACGCCAGGTTCCGTCTATTCCCCAGATGGTATTCGCGATCGGTTCATCGCCAAGGTTGACCTTTTGCGTGATGGGACGCTCGTTCAATCGCAGAAGCGTACCGCCCAGCACCAGGTCTTTGTTCACCGCATAATCAAAGCGGGAGCCGAAGAGTGTTTTCGACTGAATGGCGAAGAGTGTATTACTCTCGAGGGAGATATTGATCGGCGTACCCGAATTGAGGATACTCTGGTTGATGATCTTTACACGGCCGAGGTTATAGTCGACGGTATAATCTACGTTCTCCGTGAGCGGTGCACCGCCGGCAGTCACCCGTACCGACCCTTGCGGAATGTTGATCGCATTAAGCGGAATATCGGAACCGAACTTACTGATGTAACTACCCTTCAGACTGAATTTATTTTTATCAGCCTGCTGAATGGCGAAGATGCGTGTAGAGTCGTAAAGGGCGTCGTAGGTGTACGGTGCTGCAGAGAGGGAATCGGTGAATTTGCTGCGCAGATAGGCACCAAACGGTTCGCGCACCGGGAAGAAGATACGCCCGTTCGCCGAGTTGATCATCACGCCTTCGATGAAGTCAAATTCACCGTCGGGACGCGGATCGTTATTCTGATTCACCTTATCGAGGTTAAGCAGACGATTTAACGGCTTGGCGTAAACGTTAGTTTGTGCTGGAGTAGTCGGTATATAGTTCAGACGGTTACCGATCGAATCCACATAGTAGAGGATGTCGAGTTTGAAATCCTTTCTGTCGATCTGATAACCACCCAGCGCATACACGTTCTTCATCATCAGGTCCCAGGTTGGCAGCTTGGTGTTGTTCACACGACCTTTGATCAGTTTTAAGAAGAGCACCTTGGGCGGATCGATACCGGTATTGGTAAGATCACCCACGCGATACGTTTTTCCGCCGATGGTATATTCATAAGCGACCGCGAGTACTTCGTTTCCATTGAGTGCCTGATTCAGGGAGATATAACCGAGGCGGGAGTTGAAGGTGTACTCGGTAGGTGCCAGCTTGCGGGCATTCTGCACTACTTCATAATCCTTTGAAGCACTGAGCTGGGTGACACCTGAAATTTCATTCTGCACCTGATTTACATCGCGGAAGTTGGGATTGCTGCTTAGGTAAGAATAGAGGCTATTGGCAGAATCGGCAGGATAGGGAACATTAAACGGTGGCGCATTGTTGATGATACCCGACTGGTTATAAAACTGGTTTTCGCCCAGGTCCATTGTGGCGAGGATAGTACGGGTATTATCGGTGGTATTATTCCGGTTGGTTACCCATACTTCGAGGCGGGTGATGGCGACGAGCGAATTCACGAACGGAAGATCAGCGAGTGCTACGTCATACTGATCCTTGAAGTAATTCGCCATGAAGTAGTGTTTGTTTACCTCATACTGATCGCAGGTAATATCAAACTTGGTGGTTGTAGCGCCGCCCTTTACTTCGATGTTGGAGCTTTGACCGCGCTGTTGCGAGAGCAGGCTGGTCACCGTCAGTCGGCCGAAGCGCAATTGTGTTTTCAGACCGAACAAACTCTGGCTACCCTGAATCAACTGTGAGTTGAGCGGCAGGCTCACGTTACCGGCTTCGATCTTCTGGATGATCTCATCTTCATATCCGGTATACTCCAGCTTCATCTGATTCTCAAAATCGAAGCTGGCCTGTGTATTGTAGTTGGTGGTGATCTTCAGTTTCTCCCCGATGTTACCGATCACGTTCATCTGAATCTGCTCGCGGAAATCGAAGGTGGTAATCCGGCGCTGACGCTCGGGCAGCGTAGGGTTATCGTAACGGGAGATGTTCAGACCGAAGGCCAGCGATGCCGAACCTTGCGGACGGATATCGATGGTATTCCCGCCAAAGATCCTGTTGAAAGCCTCACCGCCAACGTAGATACGGGGAGAGTATCCTTTTTTAGCTGCGATGTTATCCGCATTCGCCTTCTGCTTCCAGTAGTTTTTTGTGCTCTTTTCGAACTCTGCCTCCTTGAACTCCTCAAAGGTCATGTAACTGGGACTCCTGAAAAACTGGTTACCGATCTTCTCGTAGATATCATACTGCCGCTCATCGGGATTATATTGAATCTGTGTCTGGATGTTACTCGGATCACCAGGGTACAGCGGACTGGTAGGATTATTGGAATTATAGGGGTCCGAATAACGATCGGGAAAGGGGAAAGGGAGATTTACACGTGTGGTATCCGAATCGCCGGGAACCGGAAGGAACTCTGTAGAAAGATTTTCAAAAAGCATAACATCCAACCCCGGACCTGTGGCCCAGACCATGGATATCAGCGACAACAAGGAAAACGCCAGAAGTGAATACGAACGGAAATATTTCAACAGGTACTATCAGGTTAGGGTTAAATACTCAGGCGGCCAAAAATAGCACAAAACCCGCAAGAAACGGGTCGGTACAAGCCGTCAGTGTACTAATTGTACGAGACTGACAATCATAGGTTTCAGCTACCTGTTAAAGATAACTTAAAGCAATCTTGATCAGGTCTTCCACTTTAGCACCCGAACCTACTGATTTTGAAGCTTGTAGTATGGCTTTTTCGGCACTGGCGCGGGCGAAGCCCAACGTCAGCAAGGCACTTAACGCTTCATTTGTCTCCGTATTGTGTACGCTGACATTTATTGCAGCAGTTCCTGAAGCACCTTTTTTCATTTTATCCTGCAGGTCCACGATCATTCGTTGGGCGGTCTTCGCTCCGATGCCTTTGACTTTCTGCAAGCTGATAACATCCCCTGCTGCAATCACCTGACGGACTTGCTGGGAGGTCATCGATGAAAGCACAATCCGGGCGGTACTCGCTCCCACTCCGCTCACGCTCAACAATTCACGAAACATAAACCGCTCTTCCTCTTCGGCAAAACCGAATAACAACTGGGCATCTTCCCGCACCACATGATGGGCGAACAATTTAAAAGCCGTTTGCTCTTTCAGCCGGCCATAGGTATGAAGTGAGATCTGCAGATGGTATCCCACACCACCACAATCGATGGTCACCTCGGTCGGGGAAAGAGATGCAATTTTTCCATTGAAGTAATCGTACATGCCGGCAAAGTTATAAGTTATAGGTTATAGGTTGCGCTGGGAAGGTCGTCCCGCAAAACAAGGTTTTGCGGGACGCGACCAGCCCTTCCCACAATACAGATATAGGTTGCAATGGGAGGGTCGGGTCGCGGTATGATGGCAGGCAAAAAGATCTCAGCCAATCATCAAATCAGCCGGCTCTCCAGCCCGCATTGCGCACTGAAACAGCTCCTGAAAATGGACAATCATCTTGCCTTTTACTTCTTCAATGTCAACTTCCCGGCCGAGTTCCTGTTGGAGGGAGGTTACACCGCGATCACTGATACCACAAGGTACAATCCGATTAAAGTAACTGAGGTCAGTGTTGATGTTGAAGGCCCAGCCGTGCATGGTCACCCACCGGCTGCAACGTACACCAAAAGCACAGATCTTTCGGGCATTATCTCCTGCGTCGATATCCACCCAAACACCCGTCAGTCCCTCTATCCTTCCGGTTGAAATTCCGTAATCAGCGCAGGTGCGGATCACCATCTCTTCCAGCAAACGGAGGTACTTGTGAATATCGTTGAAGAAAAAATCAAGATCGATAATCGGATAACCAACGATCTGCCCCGGTCCATGATAGGTGATATCTCCTCCACGGTTGATCCGGTAATAGGTGGCGCCGATCTCTTTTAATTGCTGTTCGTCGGCCAGCAAATGCGACTCGCTGCCGCTCTTGCCCAGCGTAAAAACATGAGGATGTTCGCAAAAAAGCAGATAATGGCGTGGTGGAAAATACTGTTCTGCAGGCAGGTTTCTGTTCTCCATCTTCTGCCGTACGGTTTCCGCCAGCAAGCGCTCCTGAAGATCCCAGGCTTCCTTGTAATCAATAACTCCCAACTCGTAAAACTTCACCTGTTGCATGCTGCAAAGTTAGGTCTTTTCAGGAGAGCATTCGTCCCGGATTAACACCGGATATATCCTCCACAGATACCATGGTTTAATCATCGAGTCCGAGCAATCCCCACATATGAACTTTGTCTTTCGGCATCTTTTTGAGATTGCCGATCAATAATAACGCCCTGTCTATCCGAAGTTGCGAACTTTTCACCTGCCCGATGTAGTAAATGATGGTGCATTGCTTTCCCGATGTGAGCATCCTGAACCGCGCATCTCCCTCGGGATCCTGCTCAAGCAACTCTTTCAGCTCATCACACATCGACATACCAAATTCACTCTCGTCCGGCACCAATGAAACTTCTACCGTATCACCAATACTGAGTTTCAGTTTTTTCACCCTGGCCTTGTTGATGGTGATATAGGCCATCCCAACACCGTACGCCATGAGTCCGCAGGGAAACGACTCCACATCGTTCACCGTGCAGATAAAGCGCTGCTTACCCGGACCGCCAGCCTTCTTCACTATTGCCGCCGGCACTTCAAGGATGCTGACACCCAACAGGTAATCGAGCTTGCCGATACGGGCAGAGAATCGCAGTGGACGTGTAGCCATAACTTTTGACGTGCTAATGTGCATATTTCTTTCGAATAAGCCCAGAATTGATTAATAAAAATTGAAATATTTACAATTTTATTTAATTATTTATCAATATTTTAAATTATTATATTGGAATTTTATGGAATCTCATTCCATAATTTTCCGTATATTTGATTTATGGTAAAGCGGGATGCTCTATATCGGTTGAAAGAACTCATGGGAAGGTTCAAGGCGGTCGCGGTTGTCGGTCCCCGGCAATCAGGGAAAACCACCCTGATCCGGCGTCAGTATGACCTAAAGCCTTACGTCTCGCTGGAAAACCCTGACAGCCGGCATTTCGCGATGGAAGACCCTAGAGGTTTCCTGAGTATGTATCCCCGGGGCGCAATTCTGGATGAGATTCAACGGGTACCGCACTTGTTTTCGTACCTGCAGGAAATTCTGGATAATTCGAAACAGAAAGGAATGTTTATCCTTTCGGGCTCCAATAATTTCCTCCTGCAGGAAAACATCGCTCAGTCG
>JBIIHN010000137.1:0-5287 GCA_044235745.1 Bacteroidia bacterium | reverse complement strand
ATGCTTCAGCTGCGTTTGATGGGTTGTTTATCCTTAAATACGATTCGGTGGCGAATGTCTTTACCATGCTCGGGTCACTCACAACTTATCCATCACAGGGGTATAACCATAGCAGCGCACTCACTGACGATGGCAAGACCCTCGTGTTCATGGATGAGGTTCCAACAGGCCTTCCCGTGAAAGTGCTGGATGTACAGGATCTGAGTAATCTGACGGTGACGGCTACTTTTTCTACTAATCCCGGTCCTACGCCACATAACCCCTTTATGGTGGGGAATATTTGTTATATTGCTTACTATCAGGACGGACTGCAGGTCTATGACGTTTCTGATCCCGTTAACCCCGTGCGTATCGGATATTTCGATACGCAATACCAAACGCCCCTTGGAGGTCCTTATACAGGGCAAAGTTATTCAGGAGCCTGGGGCGCATATCCTTTTTTGCCGAGTGGAAATGTGCTCGTTTCAGATATGCAGAATGGCTTGTACGTGTTAGACGTTTCCCAACTTACAGGAGTTGAGGAACTGGCGGAAAGAAATGGATTTGCGATTTACCCCAATCCCGTTGATGCCGGCACTTCAATTCAGATTGCTACCTCTCAAAACGGCGTGTTGCGTGGGGCGATTTATGATGTATCAGGCAGGCAAGTAGAGCGTTTTATGCTGAATACCGGAGAACGTACAGTCTCTTTACAACGGCTTTTACCGGGTGCTTATATGGTCGAACTATTGTCTGCCGAAGGGCGATTTACTTCACGTTTGATTGTCCGCTAAGCCTTCCGGGCTTTGAAGAATCATATCGGCGGCTATCTGGTCTGCAGGTGCAATCTCATACGCGATTAATTCCCCCGGAGTTATCCAGGCAATGGCATCATGGTCTGTCAATGCCACTTCTTTTTCCTTGAACTTACAAGTGAAAAAAGTAAAGTGAAGAGTCCTTCCGGTCTTTTGATAGGAATACCTGCAAAAGAGCCTGCAGGTCGTTATTTCCAAAGAAAGTTCCTCCTGTATTTCACGGAAAATAGCTTGTTCTGCTTGTTCTCCTTCGTTGATCTTTCCTCCTGGAAACTCCCATAGTCCGGCCATTGGTTTACCGGATCTTTTTCGGGCAATTAGAAAATGCCCGTCGGGGCGAACAAGTATCGCTGCCACTACATACAATTCTGAACCGGTCTGCATCTAACGAAGTTAATAAAATGTACTATGCAGAACGTGTAAAACAGTCAGGGCCCCGTTTCCGGAGCCCTGATCTGTGCAAGCAGTTAATTAAGGTTAATATTTAATTTTAATTGGTCTTTACGATACGGGTCATGGTAATCTTTTCGCCCTGCTGTGCAGTGACAAAGTAAACACCACTGTTGAAGTTCTTTCCGAACTCCAGTGCACCTTCGTTAGCGCTGTAGTTGAAATTGTCAACCAGACGACCAGCCATATCAGTAACACGAACGTTTACTTGCTGATCTGCATCAAATCCCTGAGCAAGCATGAAGAAAGATTCAGCGGAAGGATTTGGGTAAACACTGGCCACTACTCCGTTATCAAGACGGTTACCGTTGTTGGCAGATGGAGTAGAAGTAATGCCAATCACACATGGATCTCCATAGCAGTATGGAGTTCCGTCAACGATAGCACGTACTCGAACGAGATAGAATTTGTTCGGTTGCAAGGCAGGTGTTACGTCAGAAAGTGTGCACCAGCGGTTGCTGGAAGTGTAAGTCCATGTAGTGCCGGGATTAGTAGTTTCTTCAAACTCGAATTCATACTCCGGAGTGCTCAGATAGCTGAGAACAAGGCCGGACTTGATGCTGTCCGCAAGGGTGAAAGTCAGGTTTCCACAGTGTGCATCAATCAATTCAGGCTGACGAACAGAACGTAGTACGGTTCCTGAGCTGGTGAATGAACATTGACCACCGTTCAGGGAAACAGTCAGATAAACAGTCAGGGTGTCAAGAACTGCACCCAACTGCAGACCATCCATCAATACACTAACGTTTTGGGTAGTAGCACCGGTCGACCAGGAGTAAGAACTGAAACCGGGATCAGCACCAAGTTGTACGATGCCGGGCTTACACACTGTTAACGGACTCAGCGCATTAATGGCAGGCTGGTAACCCTGATCGAATACATTCACATCAACAGACGCACTGGTAGAAGTACTGCAGGCACCAAAGTTGTTGGTTACGGTCAGAACATATGTTCCGGACTGATTAACAGTGATGTTACGAGTGGTTTGACCAGTATTCCAGCTATAACTGGAGAAGAACTGCCCCCCGCTTCCCTGTAAAGTAGCAGACTGACCGGGACATACATTCACCGGACCTGAAGGGTTGATGGTTGCGTTAGTGCCGGGGATTACCAGGAAGGGTGTCCAGTTGCTGCGCACACGAACCTGATTACCATTCACAAATCCAAATACAGTGGCGCGGTAGAAACCGGTTTGGCTGATGAAGATTGATGAAGTAGTAGCACCGGTGTTCCATTGATATGTAAGAGGTCCATTTAATCCGGATACCACAGCATCAAGCTTGGTACCAGCGCACACGATCGGTCCGGAAGGGACGATGGTAACACTCTGTGCCTGAACAGCAGCAGTCATAGTAGTTACCGTCAGAAATACGCCCGTGACGTACTTCCAAACACTTTTGGTAATTGTTTTAGTCATATTGCTTTTGAATTGATAGAGTTTTAACGTCAACGCACTTAAAATGCACTTTAGCAAATGTAGGCAGAGATTGATATACCATGCAAGTGAAAGAAAAGAAAGATTTTAGTTTTTTCACGAACGGGTTGTTAACAGTGGTAAATGGTTGAATTTTAAGGGTAAATATTCGTGTTTTATTCTACTCAAACGGTTGAAAATTAGAGAGAGACGCAGGTTTGGTTGAAGGTATTTTCAGTAACATTGCAGGCCCCCGCAATCCGGGTGATCTACCGATGAAGGGAATAGTCCACCGCATTCTTCTGATTGTTTCATTCCTTAGTGTGCAACTGTCGTTTGCGCAGCGATTTAACATTGAGGCTTTTACAGTTTCCAGTGGGTTGCCGGGCAATCAGGTTAACAAGGTAATTCAGGATCGATTCGGCCGGTTATGGATTGGCACCATGAGCGGTGGTTGCCGGTTTGATGGGAAAAATTTTATCCGTTTTGATCAGGGTAATTTGCTTTATAGTAATCCGGTCAAGACGATTTATGAAGATAAAACAGGCAATATTTGGTTTGGTACCATCAGAAAAGGTTTGGTGAAGTTCAGCGGAACCGACTTCTCCTATTATTCTACGAATGATGGATTGCTGAGTGATAACATCAATGCACTTTGTGAAAATGGCAAAGGAGAGCTGTGGATCGGTACTTCGGAAGGCCTTAGCCGTTATGATGGAAAAAGATTTGTAAGCGTTACCCAATCGAAGGGACTGGTTAACAACAACGTGTTTGATATTTTCCGGGATTCGAAGGGACGTATGTGGGTGGCTACTATCGGTGGTGTCAATATGTTTGCTGGTGATAAGGTATTTACATTTACCACCGATCAGGGCCTGTTAAATAATATAGTTTACGCAATTCGTGAAGACCGGAATGGAGATATCTGGATGGGGACCTATGACGGAGTAAGTGTTTGGAATGGCAGTGTTTTTACCAACTATTCCGTTGAGCAGGGCCTTCCGATTGAACGCGTTGAAAATCTTACGCTGGATCATACCGGTCATTGGTGGGCCGGAACGTATGGTGGAGGAATTGCAAAATTTAAAGACGGTGTTTTTCAGTCGGTGGCATTAGGAAAGGATATCAATAGTAATATTGTTAAATCTTTAATTGAAGATCGCGAAGGGAATTATTGGATCGGTACCTGGAATGGATTTTTTAAATACAATGGTGACCGTTTTATCACTTATACACTTGAAGATGGTCTTTCAAACAACAATATTCTTTCCTTGTATCCCGATTCCTCAGGAGGTCTTTGGTTTGGAACACTCTCAGGCGGGGTGAATTATTTTGACGGTAAAAAGTTTAACGAAATTCCGGGATTTCAAACATTAAAGAACAATAATATCTGGTGTATTCAGGAAGACCGGGAACGAAATATCTGGTTTGGTACAACCAATGGCCCGGTTCGTTATAGCCGAAAATCAGGTAAGGTAGAAGCTGTGATGCCCCGTTTGCAGAACTTTATTATTTATGCCTTCCTTCACGACCGTAATGGACATTATTATTTTGGAACAGATAAAGGCGTGTATATCTATAAATCCAATGGTGATGAGGTCCGCATCGGAATAACAGAAGGGTTGTCAAATGATAAGGTCAGAGTGTTGTTTGAGGATGTACAGGGAAGAATCTGGATCGGAACCTTGAAGGGATTATTTTATCTCGATAATAACAGAGCCGTCAGCTTCGAAGAAGCGTATCGATTACCCAAGGCTCCCATTACATCTATAATACAAGATAAAAAAGGGAATTTATTAGCCAGTACCTATGACTTCGGTGTTATCCGTTACCGGCATGGAAATCAGGCAGCACCAGTTACTATCATTAACAGGAAGTCGGGATTGAACAGTGAAAAAATTCTATTCAATTATCTCGATAAGGATGGACGGCTTTGGTTGGGGACATCGGACGGATTGGATAACTTCGACTGGAATCAATATCTCCAGGACGGGAAAATCAATAATGTCCACTATGATAAAAGTAATGGATTTCTTGGGGTAGAAAGTAATGCTGCCGGTGAAGATGTACACGGAAATATATGGTTCGCTACTGTAAATGGTGTCATACGTTATAATCCTGATGCCGGTGATCTGCCGGTAACGTTACCATTGGTGTCGATAAACAATATCCAGTTGTTTCTGGAAAATGTTAACTGGAAAAACAATAAAATAAAGGTAAATTCTAATACGGGACTTCCAATCGACCTGATACTGCCGTATAACAGCAATCATTTAAGTTTCGTCGTGAACGGTATGTATCTCACTGCTCCTGATGAAGTGAGATTCCGGTATATATTGGAGGGCTTTGAGGAGTCATGGTCACCACCTACCAGGAACAATACTGCCAGCTATTCGAATCTTCCGGCCGGTGCATATCTGTTTAAGGTCCAGGCGTCGGCAAATGGACACGACTGGAGTACCCCCGTAACGTATAGTTTCACCATTCGGCCACCAATATGGAAAACGCCATTTTTTTATCTGATGTACGTGGTAGTGGGGGCCGGATCGGTTTTGTTAGCTTATAGGGTAAGGACAAGATCGCTGCGTCGTAGTCAGGAAATGCTCAAACGAAAGGTGGAAGCACGAAC
>JBIIHN010000136.1:0-5308 GCA_044235745.1 Bacteroidia bacterium | reverse complement strand
TCCTTCCAGGTTGTAATCTGCTTTATTGAAAGCAAGACTCCGAACTACGCGGGCAGTTTTACGGATCTTTTTGTTTGATCCTTTTCCTGATTTCCTTCCGTATTTTACTTCTCCTTCCAATGTGCTGTGTTGACTATGTTCAATTTATTTATACTGCTAAACGCTTATTAACGGTTGTTTGAGTGATGGGTGCTTTCGGGTTTTATATTTGTAAAAAATTCAGGAGATGATTCAGCATTTATCATTAGAGAATATCCTTTGTCTGGATATCGAGACCGTGCCGCAGTATTCAGATTATAGTGAAGTGCCGGAGGAGATGCGTAAACTTTGGTTGAGGAAGGCAGGGAATCTGAAGAAGGAAGAGCATGACGATGAAGTGAGCATCTACCCGAGAGCCGGGATATATGCGGAGTTCGGAAAAATCATTTGCATCAGTACCGGCTTTTTAAGCCTGAAAGACGGGAAACGAAGTTTTCGTCTGAAGTCTTTTTTTGGTGATGATGAGCATGCATTACTGAGTGAATTCGGGTTGTTGCTGCAGCAGATTCATGATTCCCGGCTTCAAAGCGGAAAGGCGCCAATGCTGCTCTGCGGACATAATGCCAGAGAATTTGATTTTCCCTATATCAGCCGCAGGATGATCATCAATGGTATTTCACTACCACCTCAACTGGATTTATTTGGCAAGAAACCCTGGGAGATTACTCATCTCGATACCATGGAGCTCTGGAAATTTGGTGACTTTAAAAGTTATACTCCCCTGAATCTACTGGCTCATATCCTTGGCATTCCCAGTCCGAAGGATGATATCGATGGATCTCAGGTCGGACAGGTGTATTGGCAGGAGAGAAACCTCGACCGGATTGTTACTTATTGTCAGAAAGATGTTGTGACGGTGATGCAGATTTTACTTCGTTTTAAAGGTGACCCGGTGCTCATGCAGGAGGAGGTTTTTGTGATCTGATTCGCCCATCGTTTCATAATATTGGCAAAAAAACAGGTTGTTTTCTTGATGGATTTATAAAGTTTTCATTCCTTAGTGGTAACCAACAAACACCACCTGTTATGAAGAAGCTGATTTGCCTGTTTCTTTCTCTCTGCTCCGGATTCATCTCGAACGGACAAATCATTCAGAATCCCCCTCAGAGCGACTACTGTACAAATCAATTGATCAGCTTTTCATATAACACTCCTCCCCCTCAAGGGGCGCATTATGAATGGATGTATGAGGATTATTCGCAGGGCTGGACAGCCTCCGGTCCAAACGTTGTTTTTTACTCAACTGATCCTACATTCAGTATTTCCAGTAATTCATTCGGATATGCCTGTGTGGTGAGATTGTTGACTGTAGATGATCTTACCGGAAATTACCTTTTTGCGGATACCAAATTCCTTACGAGCAGTTTGCCATCCGTCAATGTTCCTGTTTATTTAAACTATGCTTATAATGGTTGTGGGGCATTGGAAGTTCCACCGATGCTGGATCCCTGGGGTAGCTGGCCGAACAGATGGGCCATGTGGTATAAAAACGGACAACCTACAGGCATAACATCTTATATGTTTGATCAGCTGTATGATTCTGCCTGGTATGAATATAAAGTGCGCCTGAATTGCGGTGATACCATTACGACAGGGCTGATCTTTAATCAAGGAACCCCATTGCCGGTTCTGAATGCGACAGGAACAACGACCATCTGTACCGGTGATTCAGTTGAGCTCACATTGACTGCCTCCGCTCCGATCGATAACTGGTATAAAGATGGTGTGGTCATTGCCGGGTCCAATGGCAAATCTTCACTCAAGGTAGGACAAACCGGGAATTATACCGCCAGAACAAAGAAAAGTTCAGTGAACGGTGGCTATTGTTACCGAACCTCGAACGCCATTTCAGTGACCGTTAACCCCGGTGCTTTTATTACAGGTATTGAACAATTTTGTGGGGGTGATTCCGTGCAACTCACCTGTACTTCCGCTCCAAGTTATCAATGGAAAAGAAATGGGGTGAATGTTGCAGGAGGAAATTCACAAAGTATCTGGGTTAAAACAAGCGGTAATTATACCGTGAATACCTCGGGATTAACGTGTAATGCGAGTCCTGTTAAAGTGGTGACGAATTTCCCTGTACCCTTAGCACTTTCACTCACTCCTTCGGGATCGATTGGAGTATGCGATGGAAATACAACAGTTATTTCAATCACCGGTAATAATATAACGAGTTGGCAATGGCAACGGAACGGGATTAATATCCCCGGCGCCACTGATTCAGACATTACTGTTGTGAAATCTGGTAATTATAGATGTGTTGTCACAAATTCCATTGGCTGCTCCAGAACATCAGGGATCGTAACGGTGAATACAACTGCAAATGCTACACTGCCGCAGAAGACGCTCGTATTGCAGCCGGGCAGTGAAGGAACTGACAGCTACACGACATCTGCTCAGGGATACTTCAGCGCGAACTATGGTACGGCCACTACACTGGAAATTTCAAACTGGTATAAATACTTCCGCACGGCAGAGAGAGGCTATATCCGCTTTGATCTTTCAGCGATTCCGGATCTGAGTGCCGTGCTGAGTGCAACATTGCTTTTACGTATCGACACAATAAATATTAAAAATATTAATAGCAATAACCCAAATTCATTGTACGTTCGTCCGGTAACCCAGAATTGGGAGGAAAATACTATTTCCTGGAACTCAACTCCTGCCACAACAGATTATCTGTCTGTTCAGGTGCCATGTTCTACTATAACATCGAAAAGTTACAAGTCAATCAGCATCACAGATATTGTCAGAGATTGGGTAAATACTATTGGCCCCGACCTTGGTTTAAATCTGAATTTAGGAGAGTCAAATCAACAGGTGACCTGGCTGAGTGTTCCTTCATCTGATCACCCTACTGTGACTTATCGTCCAAAATTAACGATCATCTATTATGCTGCGGATATCAACGCTTCCGGCATCACCAATCTTTGCACCGGTGGAAATGTTACGTTTACTACAAACAGTGGTCCGTATACGTATCAATGGTATAGAAATGGTTTGCCAATAAACGGGGCTACGAATGTTAATTACACTGCTACAACCGGTGGTGATTATCATGTGGTGCTTTCCATTGCTTCCGGTTGTACTGCGCGGTCTCTCGTGAAGAAAGTGACAGTAAACGGAGTTCCCCAAATCAATCTTTCACCTGCTGCTGATTCGACGATTTCCTGTTCCGGAGCGGGGCTTACCTTGCAGGCAGATAGTTTGCCGGGCTATACCTTTCAGTGGAAGAAGAATAATGTAAACATCAGTGGGGCAATCTACAGTAGTTATAAACCCACTTCAACTGGATGGTACAAAATACGTACAACCAGCAATTGCAGCGTGAGTGGAGCGGATTCCATTTATGTAACAAGGGTGAATAATCCAACCCCGGTCATCTCCGCCGGTGGTCCTACCACATTCTGTCAGGGGCAAAATGTTTTTCTGAATTCGACCACCTATTCAGGAGCAACTACGAAATGGTACAGAGGAACTACTCTGGTTGCTACTGCAACCGGCTATACGGCTTCTGTTGCAGGAGCGTATTCAGTGGTTCAGTCTGCTAATGGTTGCTCAAAAACTTCGAACACAATCAATGTTATTGTCAATTGTAAAGAAGGTGATTTCTTTTCTTCGGAAATCTTACAGATGGAAATTTATCCCAATCCCTCCAATGGAGATTTTCAGGTTGAACTGGAGGGCATCCATACTGAAGAGGAGCATATGCTGGTGTTGACAGACCTTGCCGGTAAAATCATCCAAACGCAAATGGTCACCAACAGTCGCTTATCTTTCTCGTGCGGAACTGTGGGAGATGGTATGTATCTGCTCAGCTTATTCCACAATGGAAAAATGATGGCGGCAAAGCGACTTATGATTCAGCATTGATCAGAAATACCTCATCAGGTATGGATAAAAAATAATTAGTCCGCCGATAACGGCTGCTATCACTGAAATCAACACTGCACCTGCTGCAAGGTCTTTGGCTTTACCGGCAAGCGGATGTTGCTGAGGGGAGACCAGATCTACGATGGTTTCGATGGCTGTATTCAGGGCTTCTGTGATATGCACCATTGCCATCAGAATGATCAGTATGAGCCAGTCGGACGCTGAAATACCAAAGTACAGACCGGCTATAACAACCATCATCGTGGCGATGAGATGTATCGTTACGTTTTTTTCAGAGGCCGCATAAAAATAAAGGCCCCGAAACGCATATCTGAAACTATTCAAGAGTCGCTGCATCCCTCAGATACCTGCATTGGTGCGAAAGAGTTTAATGGCGATGGCCATGAGAACAATACCAAATACTTTGCGGATAATGCTGATTCCTGCTTTTCCGAGTATTTTCTCAATGGGCTCTACCAGCCGCAGAACAATATATACGACCACCATGTTCAGTGTAATCCCTACCAGAATATTCTCGGTTGAATACTGCGACTGAAGAGAGATCAGCGTGGTCATGGTTCCGGTACCGGCAATGAGTGGAAAAGCAATTGGCACGATGGAGGCTGTTTCAGGTACTTCATCACGGTAGAGACGGATACCGAGAATCATCTCCAGTGCAAGGAAGAAAATTACCAGTGAGCCGGCGATCGCGAAGGAAGATACGTCAATACCGATGAGCTTAAGAATGCTTTCTCCGAGGAACAGGAACAAGACCATAATCACCAGCGATGCAATCGTCGCTTTCTCCGCATGGATAAAACCCACCCGTTTCCTGGTTTCGATAATAACCGGTAATGATCCGATAATATCGATCACCGCGAAAAGAATCATGGTGATGGTGATAATGGATTTAAATTCAAAATGCATAGGCTTTCGATCTGTTGCAAAGATAAGTGTTCTGCGTTAGCTCTGTTTTTCAGCAAAGGCCTTAAAACGTTCAAGATAGTCTTGCGATGTCTTTCGGAAGGCACTTCCCATGAAGAACGCAAAGATCTTCATCACACCGGAGAAACGGAAGTAGTTTTCCGTGCTGTATTTTGTTGTGCCATCCGGCAATTCTTCAAAAAAGTTCTTTACTTCATTGTACACATTGTTCACTTCATAGGTGCCGGAGAACTCATGAGGCAGATTTCTGACGGTAATGGTTTCAATCATCACCATTTTTCGCTTTCCCATTTTAAATTCAAGACGTGATTGAGCGCCGGGTTTTCCGGGTTCACCACTTATATGTTCAAATTTTTCAAGCCCGGGCATCCAGTACTTTAAGTTTTCAGGATTATCAAACAACTCAATGACTCTTTGGCGGGGAAGTCGGATGGTTGTTTCGCAGGTG
>JBIIHN010000135.1:0-5309 GCA_044235745.1 Bacteroidia bacterium | reverse complement strand
CCTGAACAAAAAACGCAGAGATATTCCCGATTCCACTGCCGACTTCAAGTACTTTCCCCTGCATCGATGGCCGCACCTGTTCATACATCCACCGATTGAACCGAACGGCTTCGCTTACAGCTTCCAGTGTATGGAGGCCTTCTGCATCGTTTTCTTTGAATGTAAATTCTCCCATTTCCGTTGCAATATTAACTCAGAATATCTAATTTTAACCATACGAATTCCCGTCAGGTATGAAACAGCTTCTTTCAACGCTTCTTTGCTTCCTCATTATTTACTCCTGTAAAAAAGAAGATGGAAAGGAGTTGCAGGAGAATACTCCAATAACACCTGCGGACTTTAGAGCGATTGCGGAAGGAACCTATATTGGTACCAAGAATAATTACAGTTGGATAATGGGCTCACCACCCATTGTATCAGATACAACGTATCCCTGGACATTTACCATTGTACGTGATACCAGCGATAGCAGCCTGATTGCTGATAATTATTTATTTAAAGTAGACGCTAATCTGCATTGCTATGAAGTGATGACGCCCGGCCCGGTAATCCGCAGTTTTGATTTTAGAAACGACTCGGCTATCATTTACTTTCGCTCGGGAGGGCTTGGAGGATACGGTACGGTTACTATAATTGGTGTAAAGCAATAAGCCTAACTGAATAGATTATACCGTAAGATACAATAGATGGCCCTGAATCCATCTTTCCAGTTGATTTTTTTCCCCTCAGCATACGTACGGCCATAGTAGGATATTCCTACTTCGTAGATACGGACATTGGGCAACCTCGCAACTTTCGCTGTTACCTCCGGCTCAAATCCAAAACGTTTTTCCTTCAGTGCTAAAGATTGAATGATCTCCCTGCGAAAAAGCTTGTAGCAGGTTTCCATATCCGTCAGGTTGAGATTGGTAAACATATTGGAAAGGAAAGTGAGAAACTTATTGCCGATGGTATGCCAGAAAAACAGGATACGGTGGGGGCGTCCTCCGGTAAACCTTGAACCATACACCACATCCGCGAAACCATCCAGCACCGGTTGCAACAGGATCTTATACTCTTCCGGATCATATTCGAGATCGGCATCCTGAATCACGACGAAGTCGCCGGTAGCCCTGGCAATGCCGGTATGAAGAGCTGCGCCTTTACCGCTATTACGTTCATGATGGAAAAGCCGGATCTCCTCCTGCGGATGAGCGTTGATAAAATGCTCCACCACCTCTACACTGCGATCTGTTGAGCAATCATTCACGATGATAATTTCCTTCGTGACCCCTGAAGGTAAGGAAGCCCTCAATACACGATCCAACATCGCACGGATGCTGTGCTCTTCATTATAACAGGGAACGATAATGGATAATTTACCGGTGGTCATTCCTGCGAAAATACATTATCTTCAGGAATGAGCATACTGATGCCGGGCGGTGAAATTTACACCAAAGAAAAAATACTCCCGCATCAGCCTGTTGTTCTTCCACAAATGCTGTTCTTTTGCGATGGCCTTCTGATAGCCGTATTTATTAAACAGGAATGGAGGATACGCACGGACATAATGCACGCTGTCAGGAGGAATGGTTAGTCCCTGCGCCTCGAATTCCTTTCGCCAGGTTCCTAATGAACGGATATTTTCATTTCCGAGAAGGATGGTCTTTTTGAGACGCTCATCATAAAACTCAATCACCCTTTTGTTACCGCGTTGCTTATAGAGTTTGGCTGTTTGGATGATATTATTGCCGTTCTCTTCGATGATCACCATCTCACCGTCTTTCTTCAGATGTTTCTTCAGGATAGACAGTGCCTGTGGTAATGGTTCAAGATGATGGAGCGTATCCTGAACGATGATATAATCATAGTCCTGATGAGAGGCTGCTGGATCAAAAATATCTTCGTAATCATAGGTAAATCCGGAAACATCACCATACTGTGACCAGTATTTCAATCGCTCAGGGATCTCCTTGAAATAGAACTCAAGTGTTGTACCGTGTACCTTATAGCCATTGAGTGCCAGGAACAATGCAGTAGTACCGTAACCGCAACCAACATCCCAGGTTAATGAGTCTGCTTTTGTAATATGCTGCTGAATATACTCCAGGCGCTGGCAGAAATAGGCCTTGCGGAAATCGAGGCTGGCGGGATCGGTATGGTACTTATAGTACGACCACAGGGACTCTCTCGTCTCCAGTTCTTTTATAAATAAATCAAAGAATTCGGCAACATTCATAACAGGCCTGCAAATATACAGTACCGGTAAATGCAAAAGTTTTATCGATAACAGGAATTCATCCCTTGGCCTAAAAGTGTATCTACCTGTAATGCAATAATATAAACCCTAAGCACCAGGAATCATCATGGATGAAAGAGTACCCACTCAGCATCCATTCTAATCATTCTTTCTCGAGGAATTCCACTTTCTTCGGATTTCTTACTTACAGTTGCCAGCCATTCCGGTGTATGACTGATCCTATGCATCATCGCTGCTCTATCCTGATTAAAACGATAAAGTCCGTATTGTACATATGGATAAAGTTCATTGATAAAATTAAAAGAGAAGGTCTTTAAATTTTGTTCTGTGGTGACCACAAGGATAATATCACGCGACATCACCTCGGAATATAAATCCAGTGTCTTAACATCGATGTATTGTCTTTGCAATTCGTCCGGCCAGCCGGTTAAACGATTATAATACCAAAACACTGTACTATCACCAAAGAGTTCATCAAAGAAGGGATAGAAGCCCCAAAAACTTTGAGTGAAGCTATCACCGATGGACAACAATCGGGGCTTCCCGGTCACTGGTTTAGAAAATGTAACCGCAGGATACGTTAAAGGCCATTGTTTCGGACCGACTAGCAGATTCAATTTCTCTCCGATATCATTGTCTGTATACCTCAGGTCAATGGTTGTTTCAACACCGGGCTTAACAGAAAACTTGCTCAGTTGAAATTCTGAATTTGCGGAGATATACTGACTGATTGTATCCATAATCAACGGTATGAGGTGTCCGCTCCAGTGTGTTCCGTTTTTAGGGAAAATCGGATAGTGGACTTTTGATTTTAAACGATGCAACGAGGCATTCATATCCAGTATTTCGCAGCCCGACCTTCTCCATGCAGAAGAATACCTCTCATAATTTGATTCTGTTTTATTATGATCAGGAATGGAGTCCGGCAGAAATTCGGGATACATGGATGCTTTCCCCGGAGCCACTAAAAAGATGAGGAGTTTATTATACTTTTTCAAACTATCCTGGACGGCCTTCAACCTAACGGCATCCTGTTCAACATCCTGTTGATTTACCAGATCTCGGCCAACCAGCGCGTCAATATACATCTGCTGATAAAGTACATTGGATTTCCCCACGGTGACACCTTCAGCAATCACATATCGGAAACAAAAAAATCTGAACGAATTAAACAAGCGGATAAGAAAATCCCGTCCACTTAAATGGTCTGAAAAATATTTCTCCATTGAAAGCTGATATGAACCCTTCAACCAACTTCGCCCGGTCAAATACGGACGAGCGGCCTTTTCATAATTTCCATCCAGTGGCCTGACAATATCTTTTATATCAGCAAAAGACAGCAACAATGGCAGACTCATCAACAGGAAAACACATCCAACCAACAACCAATGTATAACCTTTCTCATCAGAATCTAAAATAAATAAATGGGTTAAAACCTGAAACCGATAATGACCCTGAGCATAATAACAACAGCAAAATGCAAGATACGATGGAGATGACTCCTTGCGCATGACTTCTGTACTCTGCAGGATAAAGCCATGAAAACAATTTATCGGTGTTTACCAACAATGGTGTAAAGGAACAGAGTAGTGCAGCCACCATCGTCCAGCGAAATTCGGATGATAAACTGATTACTGCTATAGAATTATCGAAAGCGAATAATTTACTGTATAAGAGGACCGAGTGTTCGATGGATGGGGACCGAAAAACGATCCAGCCCATTAATGTAATAAAAAATGTAAACAGAACGGAAGGTATTCGTCCTGCAGCCATAAGCCATTTAACCAGGAATAATCTGTCAAGTACCAGGAACAGTCCATGATAGGCACCCCAAGGTCCACTCGGCGCCATGCCAGAATCCGGAGATGAGGAAACATACAATCAGATTAAAATAGGTCCGAGCCGAACCGCCACGGTTACCTCCCAGCGAAATATACAGGTAATCTTTAATCCATCTGCTAAGCGACATATGCCATCTCCGCCAAAAATCAGTAATATTCTGAGCGATGTACGGCACATTAAAATTCTCCGGAAAAACAAAACCCATCATCCTTGCCAAACCAATTGCCATATCAGAATAACCGGAAAAATCAAAATATATCTGCATGGTATACGCCAACACACCAATCCATGCAGTTGTTGTTGACAACGCTGCAGGTTCCATCCCAAAAACGAGATCAGCCTGAGCGCCGCATACATTGGCGACCAATACCTTTTTAGACAATCCGATTACAAAGCGCTGAAAGCCTGTCAGTATAAACGCTGAGGACACTCTTCTTTTGTAATCAGCAATCTGATCGGATATTTCACTAAACCGGATGATCGGACCCGCTATTAACTGAGGGAAAAAAAGTATGTAGAGCGAATAATCGGTTAATCTTTTAAATGGTAGTTTTTTTGCTCTGTAAACATCTACAAGATAGCTAATTTCATGAAACGTAAAAAAAGAAATGCCAATCGGTAAAGTAACTTTTGCAAATTTCAACAAATCGCCTCCTAAAAAACCAATTACATGATTGAGATTATCTATAAAGAAATTAAAATACTTAAAGTACAACAAGGCGCCCACATTGATCGCCACTCCGGCAAAAAGCAGAAGTTTCTTCTTTCTTCCCTCTGCCTCATGTATTAATCGTGCGAAAATAAAATCCATTAACATGGCAGCAATCACCACAAAAACATATTTTGGAGCACCCCATGAATAGAAAAACAAACTGATCAACAAGACCCATAGGTTACGTAATCTTCCGGAGAGCAGATAATAAACCAATAAGGATACGGGTAGAAAAAGATAAAGGAAAATCAGGCTACTGAAGACCATTTTTGAGCTATTAACTAATAATTTTAACGATGTATAACTTCATACTTAGGATGAATTTTAAAGGCAGGGAAGGCATGCCACATCGGGAGCGGGTTTAATTGAGTTTTAATGACAGATCATCACAGTAAACAGCAGAATTTGCTGTATTCATACAATAAACTCTTATAAAATTGGACTTCACTTTGGATAATTCAGGATCCACATTAAAAGTGTGCTCATAACATGCCCATTCACCAAGATTCAGATTG
>JBIIHN010000134.1:0-5322 GCA_044235745.1 Bacteroidia bacterium | reverse complement strand
TAGGTGTTGTAGCGGATGTGCGTTATGCAAATAGTGTTGTTGCTTTCAGTTCCGAGGCATCCTCCACTTCATGGTCGGCCAATCAGGTGATCGGATTCCCGGATGTTTATCCTGCATATGGAGATATTCCACAGGCATGGTCTACGAATATTCCCGATAACCAACGGGAGTTTCTTGAGATTGAGTTTGCTGATCCGGCACCCATCAATTTCATCGATATTTATGAAACGTATAAGCCGGGTGCCATTGATACCGTGTATGTAAAAAATCCCGGATCAGCTTTGTTTGAACCGGTTTATTCAACAACTGCTGCTCCTGCCGGGGCTGATTCGCGAATTCTCAGAATACGCTTCCCGCTAACGTCGTTCCCGGTTACTGAAATACGGATTGCAATCAATGAGCCGGCCGTGATTGATTTCAATGAAATTGATGCAGTTGCTATCGGACGAATAGATACACTTACTTATGATACGTATGCCTGGTCTACCGGGGCTACTACACCTGTATTGGCAGTGACGCAAACCGGAAACTATTTTGTTACAGTTGGAATCGGTGGGTGTAGTGCAAGTACCGAAATAGTCAGTATCACTGAGCAGAGTGTTCTTCCTCCGGGTGGTGATTATGTTCAGTTTTGCCCGGGGTCTGCGGATACGATCTTTGCTAATCCCGGTTATGCTTCTTATAACTGGAGTACCGGCGATACCACTTCGTTTATTGTCGTTTCACCCACTCAGAATACCCTGTATATACTTTCAGTAACGGACACCCTGGGTTGTTCCTATGCCGATTCAGTATTTGTTGTCATTGTTCCGCCTTATTCGTACTCAGGAATGATTGTGACCGATTTGTCTTGTCCGGGTGCCGGTGATGGTGTTATTGATGTGAGTTATTATGGAGAAGGTGGGGTTTTGACTGAAGCAGATTCTCCCGAAGAAGGTGGTGAGTCAGTTAGTATTCTTGGCCCAAATGGCTACTTTGATTCGAATTTCAGCGGTTATTTCCCGAATCTTGATGAGGGAACTTATACAGTAACTGTTTATCAGAATGGTTGTTCAACAGATACCGTGATTGTTTTGGGTGATAATTTCCCTGATCCGACAATCATCGCCGATGGCCCCTTATGTCCTGAGAACGGATTTGTTAATCTTTCTGTTGAGGCTTATGACTATTACTACCTATGGTCTCCCGGCAATGAAACATCAACAACGATTCAGGTCACTACGCCTGGTATATATACTGTGTCTATTGCTATTGGTAACGGATGCGTGCTGACAGATTCTATTCAGATCGTGCTGTCAACTGATCCTTGTATCATTCCTGCATATGATCCTCCTTCAAATGGTACTACCAATAATATCATCGGGGCGGAATTAACAACACTGGCAACCAATCCGGTGTTGGCGGATACGATCACGAGTGGTAATACAGTTTACTTTGTTGACAGTACGAAGGTGCTTATTGAAATTATTGTGAATGCCGGTTTGTATGATAGTGTGTTTGCGCTGATGCAGACCCCTAATTATGCTATGTCGGATTTCATTGACAATGGTGATACTACCTTTATCATTACCGGTTTAATTCCGATTGCTAACTTGGTAAAGCTGGATTCTCTTCCTACATTGATCAATTATGTTCGTCCTTATTTCCCTCCGGTCACAAGTTTCAGTAGTTCAGCAGCGAATGAGTCTGCTTATACCGTATCTACCGGATTGACGAAAACACAAGGCGACAGAGCAATGGGATCAGATTCTGCCCGTATTGCCTGGCGTGTAAATGGTGATGGAGTGAAAGTAGGGGTGATATCTGATTCTTATAATACGAAGAGCGGTAATCAGGCATCGATCAATGTATCAAACGAAGACTTGCCCGGTCCCGGCAATCCGAATAATGCTAAACCGATTCAGGTCCTTCAGGAATATCCGTTCGGCAGTAAATCTGATGAAGGCCGTGCGATGTTACAGATTGTGCACGATATTGCTCCTAAAGCTGAGCTCGCATTTTATTCCGGATTCGTTAGTGCAGGAAATATGGCAGAGGGGATTAAAGCCCTCCGCGATTCCGGCTGCAGTGTCATTATCGATGATGTGACGTATATTACTGAGCCCTTCTTTACGAATGGCGTAGTGGCGCAGGCGGTAGATGAAGTAGTGGCAGAAGGTGCAACCTATGTTTCATCAGCCGGTAACTTCGGTACCTTATCTTATGAGAGTACTTTCAATCCTGTACCGGCACCGGCAGGCTATACCGGGTTTGCACACGATTTCGGTGGTGGTGATTTCTTTCAAAGTGTTTCACTGAAAGCCGGAACGTATATCATCGTATTACAGTGGGCTGATTCAGTCTATTCGCTGGGTCAGCTGCCGGGTGTGGCGAATGATTTTGATATTTTCCTCGTTGATAATACCGGAACTAAAATCTTTGGATTTAACCGCGATAACAGCTGGGGTGATCCGCTCGAAGTCTGTCCGTTCTCTGTTTCCGGTAACGTTCAGGCAAATATTCTGATTACGCGTCGTTGGGGTACAGGTACCCCGAAAATCAAATATGTGATCTTCCGCGGCGATGCGGTCATCAACGAATATACCACAGGTGCATCTACTGTTGTTGGACAGGCGAATGCCGATGGAGCGATTGCTACCGGTGCTGTCTTGTTCTCTAATACGCCCAATTTTGGTGTAAATCCGCCTACGGCAGCTTCTTTCTCGTCCCGTGGTGGAATGTTGATTGAAGGAGTCGATCGTCAGAAGCCGGATATTATGGCTCCCAATGGTGTGAATACTACTGTGGCCCTGGGCGGACAAAATATAGATGCTGATGCTTTCCCGAATTTCTTCGGTACCTCTGCTGCTGCACCACACATCGCCGGTGTTGCTGCACTCATTCAGGAAGCAAGTGTGAAGTTCAATGGTGTTGAATTAACCGGCGTGCAGATGAAGAGTTTGCTTCGTTCAACGGCGCTGGATATGTATGATCCCGGTTATGATGTGATCTCCGGTGCGGGTTTTGTTCAGGTTGACTCTGCATTGATGTCGTTGGGTAAACCATCTCCGATCGCATTATCCCGCTATCTGGCGGATTCAGCAAAGGTGGCCGGTACAGATACGATTGAGTTGTTTGTGGAAGGAAAATACTTCAATGAAAACTCTAAAGTGATCTTCCGGTACGATACATTGACGGTAAATAACATCAGTAATTCATTACTTAGCCTGACAATTCCTCCGTTTGTGGGTAATCCTCCGCTGCGGGTGTATAATCCTCCTGCTTTACCGAATGGTAAGGATGGCGGTGCATCCGACACTTTATATCTCATCGGAGAAGATCCGATCAACGTGTTGATATCTGCTGTGAATGCTACGAAACGATATGGTGAGAAAAATCCTGAGTTCAGTGTTACAGTGACGGTGAATGGAGTGCCGCTGGCTTCCTCCGGTTTAACGCTGGCAGATCTCGGACTCGTTAATAATATCACATTGGGTACTCCCGCTACATCTTCCAGTAACGTGGGCTTGTATTTTATTCGTCCTTCATCATCTGTAACAGATCTTTCGTTGCCTGCTTCATTACAACTTGCAGAAACTTATAACTATCTGTTTGCGGATGGCTTGCTTGAAATCGAAAGAATGCCGATTACCATCCGTCCGAAAGATACCACCGTGGTATATGGTGATTATCTGAAGAACTTTGGTTTCATTTATGCGTTTGATTCAACCAATATTCTTCCGGCAGATCAGGCTGGCTTCTTTGGTACACTGAAAACTTCGCATGAGGAAGATTTAGCCAGTGAGGTAGCACTTGTTGATGCCCGTGCGCTGGTGAACGGTCGTGCGCTGGTAAATGCAGATATCGATCAGCTATCCTGTCTGGCCAGTGCACGTGCGCTTGTGAATGCGCGTGCACTTGTAAATGCGCGTGCACTTGTAAATGGTATCTATACAGAAGATACTACCCGCGTGGTGGATGTTGCCGTTGCTTCTGTTTTCAATTATCAGGATAATCCGGATACAGCTGCGCTCGTAAATGCCCGTGCATTGGTGAATGGGCGTGCTCTTGTGAATGCCCGTGCGTTGGTGAACGGTCGTGCGTTGGTAAATGGCCGTGCACTGGTGAATGCCCGTGCGCTGGTAAATGGCCGGGCTCTGGTGAATGCCAGTACCGTGGCCGACTCTACTGATAATGATCTGCTGGTAATCGTCGATGAAGAGGATATCGATGCGCCTAACAGTGATTCTCTTACATTCAATTCTATCAATTTGATTACCGGTATTGAAGTGGGAGTGCATTCCATCGTTCCCGGTGCGCTGCTCTCTGAAAATTATAATGTGACGTATGAGCTGGGTACGTTGACGATTGTTCCGGCACCTCTGTTGGTTGCGGCAAACGACACCGTTATTCCGTGTAATGGTGTTACACCTGCGTTCACCTCAACGATTACAGGTTATCGCTATAATGATGTCGACAGTAATCTGATCATCAGTGGGCCCGTTTACACTGTTCTTGATTCCAATAATGCTGTTGTAAACAATGCCGTCATTCCTTCAGGTGACTATACCATTGTTCCTTCCGGTGTGCAGATGGTACAACCATCGAATTATATCGTGAGTTATGAGAATGGTGAGCTGTCAAGCAGTGCGGCAGCGGCATCTGTTCCTGCTCCGGGTGTTATCAGCAGCAGCGGGATCACCGTTGGTTGTATACCTGGAGTATTTGGTAGTCGTACGTTGAGTGTTAGTCCTGTCCCCGGTGCAAGTTCTTATGTTTGGACTGTTCCAACAGGTTGTAATATCGTGTCCGGACAGGGTACGAATACTATTCAGATCAGTTGGACCAATCTTGCAATACAAAGTGGTATCTCCGGACAAATTTGTGTGTATGGCGTAAACGGTTGCGTGATTGGCGCCAGTTCTTGTCGCAGTATGGATTTGCAAGTGGCCGCTCCTGTGACGCCTCCGTCTATTTCAGGACAAGGTAAACTTTGTCCGGGTGATGTCTTTACCTATTCGATTGCTCCGGTTGCGCGTGCTACTTCTTATTCATGGAGCGCTCCGGCAGGGATGACAGTACTTTCCGGTAATGGTTCCAATATCATTACAGCGGAAGTCAATGCAGGCTACTCAGGTGGAAATTTAAGTGTGATCGCTGCGAATGGTTGTGGTGTGAGTCCTGCCCGTGTGAAAGCAATGTCGTTGAATCTGCCGGCAACACCTGCTGCTATTACCGGTATCAGAAATGGTCTCTGTAATACTTCCGGCGTCAGTTATTCTGTTGCGGATGTGGTAAATGCTGATTCATATAGCTGGAGCCTTACAAACGGAGCAGTTGCCG
>JBIIHN010000001.1:0-16632 GCA_044235745.1 Bacteroidia bacterium | reverse complement strand
GTTCAGCGCTGTATTAAAGATATGGGTTAAAGACGTTTGTCCGGCCAGCTATGGTGTTAAATTCTTGTTTAATCGAAATGGCCCGGGGGCTGTTTCGGCATTAATTTTCTAACTTCGCCCGATTGTCTATTCATCTATGCAGAACTATCGGCTTATCAACAATTTATGCGGCTGGCTGGCCTTTGCCATTTCGGCGTTCGTGTACATCAGTACCATCGAACCCACCGGAAGTTTCTGGGATTGTGGCGAGTTCATCGCTTCTTCCTATAAACTTCAGGTAGGTCACCCGCCCGGTGCTCCCCTGTTTCTGATGATGGGTCGTATCATGGCGCTCTTCGCGGGCGGTGATGTAAAAATGGTGTCCGTGATGATCAATGTGATGAGCGCATTGATGAGTGCCGGTACCATCTTATTTCTTTTCTGGACCGTTACCATCCTGACCCGTAAAATTGTGGCAGCAGATGGTCAGATCGATGCCGGTCGCCTGATTACCATTATGGGTGCGGGATTTGTAGGAGCGTTAGCCTATACCTTCAGTGATTCGTTCTGGTTTTCAGCTGTGGAAGGGGAGGTGTATGCATCTTCTTCCTTCTTCACCGCTATCGTTTTCTGGGCGATGTTCAAATGGGAGTCTGTGGCCGATGAGCGCCATGCTAATCGCTGGATTATTCTGATCGCCTACCTCATGGGCTTGTCTATCGGAATCCACTTATTGAACCTGTTGACGATCCCGGCGTTGGCCTTCATTTATTACTTCCGTAAATACAAGCCGACTACCTCAGGAATTATCGCTACCGCTGCTGCCGGTGTGGCCATTCTGGCCATTGTTCAGTACGGTATCATTTCTACGCTGGTGAAACTTGCTTCGCAGGCGGAGTTGCTCTTCGTGAATAGTTTCGGATTACCGTTCTGGTCAGGTTTTATCTTCTTCATTTTATTGGTGGTGGCCGGTCTGGTGTACGGACTCAAACGTACACGTGAAAGGAATCAGCCGATGTGGAATCTTTCCCTGCTGTGCGTGGTATTTATCCTGCTGGGATATAGTTCGTATGCCATGATTGTTATCCGCTCAAATGCGAATCCCCCCATGGATGAAAACGATCCGGAACATGCATTCAACCTGTTGAGCTATATCAATCGTGAACAGTACGGTGATCGCCCGTTGTTTTATGGCCAGTATTATAATGCGCAGCAGATTAAACTGGAGGAGGGTTCAATGCAGTATACCAAGGGAGACGGAAAGTATATTGAAACCACCCGTAAGATTTCCCCCGTGTACGATCCTGCTGCCTGTACGATTTTCCCGAGAATGTACAGTTCACAGGATAATCATATCACTGCGTATAAGGAATGGGCCGGCATCAAAGGCGATCAGACGCCTACGTTTGCTCAGAACCTGAAGTTCTTCTGGCAGTATCAGATGATCCATATGTACTGGAGATATTTCATGTGGAACTTCGCCGGTCGTCAGAATGATCAGCAGGGTCATGGTGGGATCACCAAGGGCAACTGGATATCCGGCATCAAAGCCATTGATGAGTGGCGCCTGGGTCCGCAGGGCGAACTCGCAGAGGGAATGAAAAATAATAAAGCCCGAAACACATTTTATTTTCTGCCGCTCATCCTTGGACTTATCGGTATGATCTGGCATTTCCGCCGTGATAATCACGATGCATGGACCACGATGTTGCTCTTTTTCTTTACCGGTTTAGCAATCGTCCTCTATCTGAATCAGTATCCGTATCAGCCCCGTGAACGGGATTATGCATATGCAGCATCGTTTTATGCCTTTGCGATCTGGATTGGCTTAGGTGCTGCTGCCATTGCAGATAAACTCAAGAAAAAAGTGCCAATGGCTGTTGCCGGTACGCTCTCAACAGTAGTATGTCTGGTGGCTGTTCCCGGTATCATGGCCAAGGAAGGTTGGGACGATCATAACCGTTCACATCGTTATACTTCTCGCGATATCGCCTGGAACTATCTGCAGAGTACCGCACCTAATTCCATCATCTTTACCAATGGTGATAATGATACATTCCCGCTCTGGTACGCTCAGGATGTGGAGGGAGTCCGTACCGATACACGCATTGTGAATCTGAGTCTCCTGAATACCGACTGGTACATCGATCAGATGAAGCGGAAAGCCTACGAAAGTGATCCGGTGCCGTTTAGTCTTACACACGATAAATACGTACAGGGTACCCGTGATTATCTTCCATTCTACGATCGCCAGATTCCGGGATATGTGGATGTGAAGGAAGTGATGAAGTTTATCGCCAGCGATGCACCGGAGTCGAAAGTGCGTACGCAGGGCGGTACCGATCTCAGTTATTTTCCTGCCAAGAAATTCTTCATCAAAGTAGATAAGGAAGCGGTGTTGAAGAATGGTGTTGTACGTCCGGAAGATGCAGATAAAATTGTAGATACCATCTATTGGGAAGTCAACCGCAGTTACCTGATGAAAGCGGACCTGATGATTCTCGATCTGATCGCGAACAACGACTGGACACGCCCGATTTACTTCGCCGTAACTGTTGGCAATGACAGTTACCTGAATCTGGAGCCCTACTTCCAGCTGGAAGGACTGGCGTATCGCTTTGTGCCGATTCGTACCGATGCCGATGCTTCCGGACAAACCGGAAGAGTAGGGGTGAAACAGATGTACGATAATATGATGAACAAGTTCCTCTGGGGGAATATGAATAAAGAAGGTGTCTATCTTGATCAGAATAACCTTAACATGACGATGAATTTCCGGAACAACTTCTCACGCCTTGCAGAAGGATTACTGGAAGAAGGAAAACTGGATTCTGCAGTGAAGGTGCTGGACAAGATGAATGAAGAGATGCCGGACAAAACAGTGCCATACAATGTGATGATGCTGCGTCCGATTGAAATTTACTTCAATGCCGCCAAAGGTATCAACGCTCCGCAACTGGGACCGGATGGACAACTCACCAGCAGCACGATTGAATTGCCCGAAGCACAAAAGAAGCATGCAATGGATATGGCACGGGCGATCACCCTCCGCATGGCTGATCTCTACGAAGATGAACTGAACTATTATTTCTCACTCAAGGGCACGCAATATCTGAAATTTGTTGACCGGGAGTTGAATCAGTCCATGGCCATCTTCAACGAACTGATACGGATGGCAAAAGCCAGCGGACAGGATGATATCGTTAAACAACTGGAGCCACGCTTTAAAAAGCTGGAAGCCCAATATGGAAGATAAACCATACAGAGCCCCGCGAGGGGCTCTTTTTTTTAATTGTATAGAGATATGAAATTAGTTCGGGTAAGATGGTGGATGAAATGGCTCTATCCTGGTGTGGAATGGAACTACCCGGAACAGGAGAAAACCATCTACATCACTTTCGACGATGGTCCTGTGCCGGAAGTCACGCCGAAGGTGTTGGAGATTTTGAGAGAATACGGAGTGAAGGCTACATTTTTTTGTATAGGCGATAACGTTAGGAAGTACCCTGAGCTGTATCATCAGTTATTAGCGGAAGGACATCGGGTTGGTAATCATAGCTACAGTCACTATAATGCCTGGAAAGTATCGGCGGAAGCGTATTTGCAGGATGTGGAGGACGGAGCCCGGCTGATTGAATCGAATCTTTTCAGACCACCCTACGGCAAACTAACCTGGCAGGTATTGATTCCCTTGAGAAAGAAGTACAGAATTGTGATGTGGGATGTGATCAGTTGTGATTTTGATGAAACGGTATCCGCAGAGCAGGTGTACAGGAATGTAACAGAGAATGCACGACCCGGATCGGTGATCGTATTTCATGACAGTATAAAGGCTGCACCCCGGATGATAGAAGCATTACCTGAAATCTTGAATTTCTACAGCGAAAGGGCATATCAATTTAAAATCATACATCCGGCAATCCAATAGTAAATTTCAGGTGCCAATTTTATAATGGACTCCTTCGGGTTCTCCAAACCTGAAAAATTAATCACCTAATCCTGGAAATGAAAAATCAATGTAATGAAAATCACGGAGCGGATGGGTGCCGCCTGTTGATTTTTACGATGATGGTATACCTGATAAAACCGTAGCATCGCCTGTTCTGGTTTTAAATACTATTACCTCTGCGATTCAATCCGGCAACTTCTAAACCTTTAACGATCATATCGTAGGCCGTGATTTCTCCGGGATGGTTTATTGGATTGAAATTCAATGTTTAAGGTTTTTCAGTTCGTTTTACTTACCTTTCACTTTAAATCCAACTCATCCCTGAACGATGTGTTGCTTTCTTTCGTATTAATACTGCTGCTCTATGAAGAAAAACATCACCCTCATCTGCGGTTTGCTGACAGCTCTGCTGTTTGTAGTTTTAAACACGAATGCACAGCAAATTCCCGCCAACATCCGTACGCACCTGATGTCGCAATTGGATAAATCCGGACTCTCAGCGTCCGATGTGCAGGATGTGATCGTTTCTTCTCAATATACTGACCGTGCAACCGGCAGAACCTATACCTATCTCCAGCAAACATGGAAGGGGATTCCGGTGTTCAATGCCATCGCGCCGGTGGTAGTGTCTAACGGTAAGGCCTATGGGACAATTTTGCCCTTCGTTTCCGGACTTTCTTCAAAAGTGAATACGACATCGCCCGCTATATCTCCCCAGCAGGCTATCTATGCCGCGCTGACTCATATTGAGAAAAGTGCTGCTGTATCTGCTCCCGTAGCCGTCAGTGGTCAGTCGGCTAAATATTCAGTTAGTATTCCTTCGCTGCTTTCTTCACCTTCTGAGGTGGAGCTGATGTATGTAAATACAGCAAAAGGACTAAAACTGGCGTGGAATGTAACCCTCGACCTGAAAGATGGTTCACATTGGTGGAATATCCGCATTGATGCTGTTACCGGTCAGTTCATCGAAAAGAACGACTGGGTTGTTTCCTGTTCCTTTGATGTGCCGCATGATCATGCCGTACATTCTTTATCTCCTTTTATTATGGCTCCTGCGCCTCAACCCATGCCGGGTTCAGGTACCGCTCAGTATAATGTATTTCCGCTTCCGCTGGAAAGCCCGATCCATGGTACTCGTCAGCTGCTGAACGACCCTTCCGAACCTCTTCCATCACCCTATGGCTGGCACGATACCAATGGTGCTGCCGGCGCAGAGTTTAATATTACGAGAGGTAATAACGTGTATGCTTACGAAGATGCCAACAATGATAATCTTCCGGGTTATGCTCCCGATGGTGGTGCGCTGCAGATTTTTAATTTCCCCTGGAACGTGGATTCTTCCAATACGTATCAGCGTGATGCTTCACTGACCAATCTGTTCTACATGAACAATGTTATTCATGATGTCCTGCATCAAAATGGTTTTAATGAAGTAGCCGGAAATTTTCAGAGTAATAATTACGGTAACGGTGGACTCGGTAATGATTTTGTAAATGCAGAAGGATTCGATGGCGGCGGAACCAATAATGCCAACTTTGCTACTCCACCGGATGGTTCCAACCCCCGTATGCAGATGTATCTCTGGACCAATCCCGGTACCGTATCATGTTCCCCTTCTCTCAACGTAAATGCTCCGGCAAATATTTCAGGCGCTAAATCCTTTGGTGTCGCTTCGTATAATCCAACCAGCGCATTCAATATTACGGCAAATGTGGTGTTGGCGCAGGATGGTGTGGGTACCAGCTCTGATGGTTGTACCGCCTTTACCAATGCAGCCGCTATCGCCGGTAAAATTGCTTTGATTGATCGTGGCACTTGCAGTTTCTTTATCAAAACTCAATTCGCCCAGGATGCCGGTGCGGTGGGCGTCATTATCGTAAACAATGTGAGTGGTGGAGCTCCCGGCATGTCCGGTACTCCTACGCAAACGATTACCATCCCTACATTTTCTGTTTCCTTAACCGATGGGAATGCGATGAAGACAGAGTTGACGAATTCAGTTGCTGTGAATGCTACACTGGTTACCTGTCCTCCTGCTGCTCCGTTGCCCATGCTGGATGGTTCTTTTGATAATGGAATTGTAGCACATGAATACGGACATGGAGTTTCTAACCGTCTGACCGGAGGTCCGGCGGCTGCCAGTTGTTTGCAGAATGCCGAGCAGGGTGGTGAAGGCTGGAGCGATTGGCTGGGCTTGATTTTAACGATTGAACCGGGCGATGTAGGTACGACCGGCAGAGGTATCGGTACGTTTGCGCTTGGACAACCTACTACCGGTGCGGGTATCCGTCGTTTCCGTTATTCTACCGATATGAGCATTAATCCGCAAACCTACGCTGATCTTGCTACGAGCTCCGGACCGCATCCCCGTGGTGAAATCTGGTGTGATGCTATCTGGGATATGACCTGGTTTCTTATTCGTGATTTTGGCTTTAACCCGAATCTGTACACCGGAACTGCAGGAAATAATATCGCTCTGCGCCTGGTATTGGAAGGGATGAAACTGCAACCGTGTAGCCCCGGATATATCGATGGCAGAGATGCGATCCTGCTGGCAGATGATATACTGTATAATAGTGCGCATCGTTGTCAGATATGGGAAGCCTTCGCCCGCCGGGGAATGGGATATAACGCTGCGCAGGGAAGTTCGAATGCAGTAGGTGATGAAACGGTGGATTTTACATATCCGCCCTTCTGCCTGGCACCGACCGCTCCTCCGGTCGCTGATTTCAACGCTGTACAGACAACCGCTGCTTGTCCTGCTTCCGTTAAATTTAATGATGCTTCTACCTCTACTCCTCAGAGCTGGTTATGGGAATTTGGTGATGGTGGTACGTCAACCCAACAGAATCCTACCTATGTATATGCTCAACCCGGACAATATACCGTGAAGCTGAAGGTCACCAATACACTCGGACAGGATTCAATTACAAAAGTGAATTATATCACAGTTACCTCTTTTGGACTGACAGCAACAGCTACACCGGATACCATCTGTCAGGGTGATACCATTCAGCTGAATGCGGTAGTCTCTAATTCCAATGCGATTTCCGGATATAATCTGAGTACTGTTGCGTATGCTCCAGTTTCGGGTACCGGTACTACTGTTGCACTAGCCGATGATGCCGTGAGCGGGTTGCTGCCGATTGGCTTTACCTTTAATTTCTACGGTAATCTGTACACCGGCTTTTATATTTCATCCAATGGATTTATTGGTTTCAGCTCCGGTATGGCGAACGGATGCTGTGTGGGTGTGAATATTCCTTCAGCAGGTAATCCGGATAATATGATTGCATTCGCATGGAATGATCTTAATCCTTCGGTAAACGCTTCTGTGGTAAGTTATTTTACCACGGGTACTGCCCCCAATCGCAAACTGGTTGTAAAATATAATACCAATCATTATAACGGCACCGCATATCCGATGCGTGGCCAGATTATTTTGTTTGAATCCTCCAATATAATCGAAATCCACTCGGAAGTGATCACCTCTGTACCTTCTAATCCGACCACGCAGGGCATCGAAAACTTCAATGGAACTGCAGGTGTAAGCCCGGCCGGACGTAGTGCAGCCATATTTGGAATTACCAATGACGCTATCCGGTTTACGCCTTTTACGTCTTTCAGCTATAGCTGGTCGCCATCCGTTGAACTATCTTCCGCAACGATCGCGAATCCCCAGGCCTGGCCATCCGCTTCAGGTGACCTGAGCGTTTCAGTTACGGATCCTAACGGTTGTGCAGTGACGCAACTTGTTCCGGTTGTGGTGAACCTCTGTATTCCGCAGGCTGTTTTGAATGTAAAGGCGTTCATTGAAGGATACAGAAACGGACCGGGAACAATGGAGCCGATCTTGTTCCAAAACGGTCTTCATATCAGTCCTTCGGCCTGTGATTCTGTTCTCGTTCAGTTACGAAGTACGGTGGCTCCCTTTAATGTTGCTCATACCGTGATGGCGCTGATGGATATCAATGGTAACGCGGCCGCGGTGTTTCCTCCAGCGGCTGCCGGCAACAGCTATTATATCGTGGTGAAGAGCCGTAATGGCATCGAAACCTGGTCGAAAACACCGGTACTGATTAATTCGGTGACGAACTTTGATTTCACGACTCCTTGACGGGTTCTTCCGGGGGATTGTGTTCCGCTGAATTTTTTCCGGCGGGTCGTATCAATCGGGTAGGTATAACGATACTGCGCAGGCAACAAAAGCAGTAGTATCGTTTGAGGGCCAGCAAGCCTCCGCTGAGTTTGTCCAGCCGGTGATCTGCCTTCGTTCGGGAAATCCTTTCCAGTTCGGTTCCGCACTTGACACAGGTATACATGGTGATGCCTGATTTACGGTGCTAAACTTCGCGATGTTGTGTTATCAGAATGTGAAAGCTGTGAATAGAGTCAGCGATTTAATAACACGATAACTCTGCCGTAATGATTTGCTATACCTGTTGCCTGAATTTTGTGTTCGTAATTATTCTTTACAATGCAGGATAAAGTTTCTTGTGCCAAATGTGGCAATGCAATGGACCGGATTGGCCGTAACCCTTCTGATATCCGTTTTACGAAAATAACCTTCGGTTTGTATAAGGTGAAGCGGTACCTCTGTCATGCATGTCTTCACGAACAACGGATCATCCGCCGTATCCGGAGTCATTTTCAGCTGAATATGCGTTAATGTTGATGGTTATGAAAATAAAAAAGGCTGTCCGGTTGAGACAGCCTTTTTCTTATCAGTGAGATGGATTATTTCTTCAATACTACCCGTTGTACGAACTGACCTTTCGGAGAGCTCACTTTTACAATGTAAATGCCGTTCTGGAAGTCAGAAAGATCAAACTGACCATTTCCGTTTTGATTTTTAATCACGGATTCCATCACTACATTTCCCAGCATATTGTTTACGGTAACGTTTACTTCACGACTCTGAATCGCCTTTAAATCGATGTTTACGATTCCGCGGGATGGGTTAGGGTAAAGTGAAATGGACGCCGGTGCAGCAGCTGAGAAGAGTCCGGTTGGGGCAGGGCAGTTGGTGCTCGTGTACACATTGGCAGTTCCCGGGGTTGAACACACTCTGGTAAAGTCAACAGAGTTGTTGTTGCTGTCATTACCGTCAGGGAAACGAGAGATGCTCAGATATCGGCCTGCAATACTGTCAGACTGAAGAGTGTCTGCATCCAATACTCCGGTGCCTTCAACATAAGGAGCATTACAATTACCTTCATAGCTCACTACATCGACCAGCGATAAGGTATTATTATCGCGGATACCTACAGCATCCGGAGCGCCGTTTTGAATCATGTTGGCAATGGTTGGACGTGCCAGATCACACAGAGGCACTTTACCGGATCCGCTGCAGATCACGAAGAATGAACCCGGGTTTAATGTTGTAGCAGGCAAGGCAATGGAATCATAGAGTGCATTGCTCGCCGTATTGCCATTGAACAATACCACAGTATAGTTCGAGAGGTTGATGGGTGCACTACCGGCATTATAAAGTTCAATAAATTCCGCGCTGTCAACGGATGGCTGGTCGTAATCAACTTCATTGACTACAAGTCCTTGCGACATCACCTGAAAAGAGCCCAGGCAAATGAGTAGGAGTAAGGAGTAGAGTTTTTTCATCAGTAATGAATTGTAATTATTTATATCGGCAAAATTAGTGATTCCCCGGTACCTACAGGTTAAAGGATCGTGAAATCGTTGTCTTCCGGGATATTTTACATATCTGGCTGAAATATAGTAGTTAAAAGGATTGATGTTGCCGGTTGAAATTAAGAAAGGCCCACCTTTCGGCAAGCCTTTCCGTCGATTCATAAGTTGATGTCAATTATTCGGGTACAGTTCTTTTATTTCAATCATCTTGAGGTAAGGGTCCATGACACGGTTGCTATACGTGGCTGCAATCTTATCGATGCGGTTCCGTTTTACATGGTACCATAACTGGATATAGTATCCGTTCATGTAATAGAGGTTTACCCGGTATTGTTTGTTTTGGCGGACGATCATAAAGGTGGCATGATGCCATACATGCCAGGCTTTTTCGTCGAAACTCAGGGCGTTGAATTGTTCTACAGAGGGAGCGTCTTTAATCATGTGTCGTGCTTGATGTGTATGCAAAGTACTCCCGGTTCGCCGCCAGCCCCCCCTTGTTTTGGCTAAATCCGGCCTTTGTCGGGTGAAAACCTGATGTCAGGGGTGCGAAAATCGATCTGCTTTTTTACCATTTCTTACAAAAAAACCCGAAACTGCGACGGGGCAATTTCGGGTTTCTGTATTTCGGAATCTCCTTAAAGCGGAATATTGGCGTGTTTCTTTTTCGGCAGTTTGGCTACCTTGTTCTCCAGCATCCTGAAGGCGGTAATGAGCTTTTGTCGCGTCTGATCGGGGGTAATCACTTCATCAATATATCCTCGCTCGGCAGCCCGGTATGGGTTCGCGAAGTGGTTGATGTACTCTTCTTCTTTCTCCTTCAGTTTGGCGGCCGGATCCTTGGCTTTTGAAATTTCTCCTTTAAAAATAATCTCCGCAGCTCCACGTGCACCCATTACGGCGATCTCGGCGGTAGGCCATGCGTAATTCATATCTGCTCCGATGTGTTTCGAGTTCATCACATCATATGCCCCACCATAAGCTTTCCTGGTAATGACCGTAATGCGGGGTACGGTGGCTTCGCTGAAGGCAAACAGCAGCTTGGCGCCATTGGTGATGATACCATTCCACTCCTGATCGGTGCCGGGCAGGAATCCGGGTACATCTTCAAATACCAGCAAAGGCACATTAAAACAATCGCAAAAACGCACAAACCTTGCAGCCTTGGTGCTGGAGTGAATGTCCAATACTCCCGCCAGATAGGCCGGCTGGTTGGCAACAATGCCCACCGATTTTCCACCCAGGCGTGCAAAGCCTACCACGATGTTTTCCGCGAAGTTCTTGTGTACCTCGAAAAAGCCTTCTCCGTCATCGTCAATCACCCCGTTGATCACATCACGGATATCGTATGGCTGGTTCGGATTTTCAGGGATGATGGTATTTAACTCCGGCCGTACTTCGTTGCCCGGTTCGTAGGGACGCGATGGCGGCGTTTCTTCGCAGTTGGAAGGGACATAACTCAGCAGGCGTTTGATGTGGCGGATACATTCTATCTCATTTGCGCAGGAGAAATGTGTAACACCCGACTTCGTGCTATGGGCTGATGCACCACCGAGATCTTCACTGCTGACCTCTTCGTGGGTAACGGTCTTCACTACGTTGGGTCCGGTCACAAACATATAACTGGTGTTTTCTACCATCAGGATAAAATCCGTGATGGCGGGAGAATATACAGCACCTCCGGCGCAAGGTCCCATGATCGCGCTGATTTGCGGAATCACCCCCGACGCCAGCGTATTGCGGTAGAAGATATCTGCGTATCCGCCAAGCGAAACCACCCCTTCCTGAATACGCGCACCACCCGAATCATTGAGTCCGATCACCGGTACGCCATTCTGCATGGCCATATCCATAATGCGGCAGATTTTTCCGGCATGCGCCTCCGACAATGATCCTCCGAATACGGTGAAGTCCTGTGCAAAAACATATACCGGTCGCCCGTCGATGGTTCCATAGCCGGTAACAACGCCGTCACCGAGGTATTTTTCACGATCCAGTCCGAACTCCGTTGACCGGTGCGTCACGAACATACCAATCTCTTCAAAGCTGCCTTCATCCAGTAAAAAATGCAGACGCTCACGCGCGGTGAGTTTTCCTTTTTTATGCTGAGAGGTTATACGGGCTTCTCCGCCACCTAACAGGGCCTCCTGCTGCTTTTGACGGAGAAGTTCGAGTTTGTTTTCCATAGTTTATATACAAAGCCCCAAAAGTAAGGATAAATGGGATGGGCGTTCGCGATATAATTGCATAGAAATACTCATCATCACTAAGAGTTGAAAATGAGGCAAATCGTTATTACTCCTCAGAGTAAAAAGATGGATTAATTCAATTTTGAAAGGCTATTCGTGGGCGCGTTTGTGGTAGTATGGATTTTATTTAAGGTTTACCCTATATTGATAAAAAGCCGCAAGTTCTCACCACCCAAACAAGTTAATCCCTACCTGAAACGGATGAAGTGAAGGTCCTCTGTTTTCTTTGAAGAGGCTGCCCAGGGAATAACTGGCATACAAGGTGTAGTATTCATAACCGAAGCGCATGGTGAAATCATAGCGGAACGGGTTGATGTTAAATTCATCGTGTCGTTTTGTTTTTTCACGGTCGCCGTCTTCCTCATATACCAGTTTGAGGTGCGAATTGAATTTGTACGATAGCAATAATCCGGCGGCTACGTGGAAAGAGTTGTTGAATTCTTCGCGGCTGTTCCATTGCAGCAGTAAAGGAATGGTGACATAGTTAACTGCGAGTTTGTTTTTAGTGTATTTGATCTGTTGGCCGTTTTTATCGAAGTCGAAGCCGGCTACGGTGCGGTTGGTGTCGGCGATGAGCGTGCGGCTGTCGCTGAACCGATAATTGTTCAGCGTTAATCCGATACCGGTAGTGAATAATAAATGTCGTTTATAGAGCGGAAAATCATGGTAGAAGAGATTCAGGTTAATGTTAATGGATTTGCCGGAGTTGAGTTCGAGGTAATCATAACCGGGCGCAATGTTCGTGCTGAATGAATTTCCGACCATGAGTTGGTTAAAGCCAAAATCCAGACCGCCCCAGTGCGATTTCGCTTGCTCCGGCATACGGAAGATGCTATCGCCGTTCCAGCGAAAGAAAAAATCATCGTCATCGTCGTCGGATGAATAGCCAATGACAGTGATTGTCCCTGTGGTGTTTCGGTTGGCGCTTTCAGAGTTGTCAGTACTGCTCCGGTTGGTGCTTTCTGTTTTTTCATCATCCTGTTCGTCTCCACTGAAGATACCGTATTTACCGATACCGCTGATATTAACAGATAATGCAGCAGGTTTGGTTTTGTAATAGAAGGAACCGGAACCGGAGATACGTAAGTCTAGCATGTCAGTGACATCGGTATAACATTTTCCTACGCCGCTGATTTTTGTTTCGCAGCTTTTAATGCGAAGATTCGCTGCTTCCAGTTTTCCGCTGCCGCTGATATTGATTTCCGCACGTTCGGCGGTCCCGCTTAAATTGATTTTTCCCATTCCGCTGACTCCGATTTCCAGTCGTTCAGTTTCTATCGGCATTTCAACTTTACCGGATCCGGAGATGCTGATGCGCAGCAATGGGGTGCGAATGGTGCTGTCAGCATATACTTTCCCGATTCCTCCGATGGAGATGGATCTTATTTCCGGAACTGTTATCAGCAAGGTGCTCTGCGGTCCCTGTACCAGCAATGCTCCGTCATTTACTGTCGTACGGATATTCGGCATGGAATTGCCGATGATCTCTACCTTTTGCGGAGATCCCGTTCGGAGATGCACCGTGGCGTTGTCCATTATTTTAATGCGGTCAAAGGCGGGAAGTTCACGGAGAAGGGTGTCTTGTCCGTTGCTGATTTTTCCTATCAACAGGAATAGCATCAGGAGAAACAGATGTGCGTATTTCATATACTTGTGCGATTAGAATGTATACCTGTGATGTTTTCTGTTAAATAAAAGTTACAGGTTGCGAGAAATTATTTTTGTTGTGGTGAAGGAATTCAGGGCGAGGATGGGTGTAGATAAACATGATTTCTTCACTCGGCAGATACGTAATCGGATTTGAGTTGCTTCTGCCAGGTTCGTTTTTTGGTTTCTACTTCGTAGGCAGATAATTTTCCGGTGACAGGATTAAACGCGGTTCGTACTTTTACCTTGTTGCCGGTTATTTTACTTACCGCTTTGGCTCCGGCCTGTAAGAGTTTGCTTCCCGGTGTCAGTCGGGCCGGTGCGCGTTCTGCCATAATCACTTCTTCTTCCAGGCCCATTTCTTCCTGCAATGATTGTGGTGTCAGTAAGGCACTCGCCAGCGGATCCTGTTCGAGGGCATTGCGGATTGATGGAGTGGCTTCCGCATGGTTATACTGAGGAGTGGCATTCGGGGTATAACGTCGTTCGGTGGTTACTGATGTTTCAGGGAGCTTGATCGCCGGGTTACCTTTCAGGGGCAGTTGTGCCAGTTGCTGTGGCATGACCTCGGGTACCTTGGGTGCAACATGGCGTAAGGGTTTGCGGCGACGATCAGTTTTCCGCCCGGGTGTGAACTTCTTTATCGTTGGCTCTGCTGCAGGCGATGAACCGAGTGTGTCTTTCGGTAATACAGTGCCGTTAGTTGCCGAATCCGGTTCCGGTGTCCATTCAGTTTTATCATTTTCCGGATCTTCCGTATTTTCTTTCGTCTGAACAGACGGATGTTGTTGTGCCAGTGAGGGACGTTCTTCTCCGGGTTGCAGGTATATTTTGAAGACATACCAGCCGCCGATCAGTAACATCAGAATTGCTGCCAGACGCATCAGTGAGCGATAGGATGCGCCGGTGTTCGCACCGTGTTGTACGGCAGGTAATGAAATGACAATGGCATCTTTTTTATAAAGCGCGGATTTCTCACTGTAGGTTTCTATGTCGGTTGCGTCAAGCCGCGACATAGCATACATCTCCCGCTGCCGTTGATACGCAGGATGTGCATGGAGAAAGTCCAGCAATTTCGTTTTTTGCTGAAGATTCAGTTGCCCTTCGACCTCTGCTATCAGCCAAACATCCATGTTGTGTTCTCCGAGCGGTTCAAACGAGTAGAGCAGCCTTGAAGAAGGATTATTTTCTGTTCCGCTTTCCAGTTTGGTGGAGGCGTAGATGCGACGATCGTTTTTCTTGTTAGGATGACGGTGCAGATAATCATGCAGCTGCAGCAGCTCTTCTTCCGTCAGATTTCCTTCCAGCTCTGCTATCAGCCATTCATCAATGTTGTTTTCATCGATAATAACAGGTTTGTGCAACAAGTTTTTATCGATGTCCATATTTTCATCCGCTGCCTCCAGCTGAAATTGCTCGAAAGATGCAAACTCTGCATGCAGATCCGCATGCTGTTTGAGAAATGCCAATACTGCTTCCGCCTCTGCAGGAGAGAGCGCTCCTTCGTGATAGTCGAGGAACCAGCTTTCGTAATTTGAGCGGTTGATGTTCATTTCAGATCACATTTTCGGGTTTGCCGATATGTTCTTTTAGTGCGAGACGCGCCCGGTAGATGTATACTTTTACCTGTGAGGGGTTGAGTGCAGTGATTTCGCCGATTTCTTCGTAGCTGTATCCTTCATAGTCGCGCAGCATAACAACGGTTCGCTGTATTTCTGGTAGTTTATCCAGGGCTTCCCGGAGTATCTGTTTGAGTCCGCTGTAGTGTCCCTGATGATGACTGATGGATTCTTCTCGTACCTCATTCCAGTTTCCCTGTTTTTTTGCTCTCCTCAGTTTATCCAGCATCGTGTGATATGCCGTCGTGAACAGATACGATTTCGCTTTTTCAGCCTGGATGTTTTCTACATTCACCCACATTTTTTCGAAGGCATCCTGTACAATATCCTCCGAAAATTCTTTGTCTCTTGTGTTGTGTAGAATAAATCGATAGACCCCATCGGCATGGGCATCAACACAACGATTGTAATCCTGGGTTGTCATGGAAATTCAGGTCGGTTTCCGAAGATAAGACTGTTAGGCTATTCGATAAGTTACAGGTGCCTGCCTATTTTTAAAGTGTTGTTATACAATAAGATGAGAAGTTATGTCGGGAGTGGATGGACTCTTCTCCGGCTATTTCTCCGGTTCTTCATGTTGCCTTGTATTTTTGCAGGATGAACAGATTGTTTATTCTTCTTACTTGCCTGTCCTTCCTCCACGTTCAGGCTACCGGTCAAACCTCTTCCAAAACTTTTCCGGGCACCCGATATGTAATTCAGTTGCCGGATTCTTTTCTTCCTGCAGAGCGGTTTGTTGGTTTCCAGAATAAGTCAGGGGATGTGAGTGTGATGACTTCTGACGTTCCCAGCGGTATTGGACGGAGTCTTCATTCATTGGATTCAGGTAAAGTAAGTGCACAGGGTGCGATGGTTTCCAGAGAGGTGGTTAACGCTCCCGACGGGCAACGGTATTTATATTCAATACGACAACAGTTTAAGCAGAAGCCTTATATCAAATACATGCTCTTAGTAGGTGATTCATCTTCTACCCGAATTTTCAGCGCATTTGTGCCGGAGAAGGATACCTTGATGAGCAGATATATGGTGGAGGCATTGAGAACATTGTCGTATGATTCAACAGTGATAACCGATCCGTGGGATGCGTTGAGCTTTACCATGAATCTTGAGCAGGAAGATTTAAAGTTTGTATTGAATAACGCTGGAGGGATTATTTTTTCAAGAGATGGTAAATACCCTGCCCGTACCGATGATCATACTACCCTGGTGGCCGGACTCAGCATAAAGGGATTTAGTCCGCATAGCCGTTTGGAGATTGCCAAAAACAGATTGATGTCGATGAAGCTGGCAGATAGTTTACAGGTGGAGAAAACAGATAGCGTGGTGATCGATGGTTTGCAGGGGTATGAATTAATAGCCTATGGTTTGAATAAAATGAAGGAGAAAGAATTGGTGTATATGGTGATGTTGTTCGAAACGGACCAGCGTTATTATCTGATGAACTATTATACCAACAGAAACTTCGATAAGAATCTGGCGATGTTCAGAAAAACAGTGCAAACCTTCAAGCGCAAACGATAATTACATGGAATACTTTCGTCAT
>JBIIHN010000133.1:0-5337 GCA_044235745.1 Bacteroidia bacterium | reverse complement strand
GTTTGTCAAACGCATCATATGCCTGCTTGTTCTTTCCCGAGAGGTTTTTCACCGTAGTCTCGAGGCTATCGTTAATCGTAACGAAAGCGTTGATGATTTCTTTGGAGACGTTCAGTGCCAACAGCGCTGTTAACACGAGATACATCATCCCGATCATCTTCTGCCTCGGTGATAGTTTGCCACCTGCCATTTTTCGATCTTAGGGTTTTTGGTTGTTGATTGAATAACGAAAAAATGTGGTTGCTTATTTCGCGTTAGGGTTCATCGCGGTAAGCATGTTACCATAGATGGTGTTCAGCGAACCAAGGTTCTTGGCCAGCTTGCTGACTTCGTCTTTGTAACGCTTGGTGTCTTCCACTGTTCCGTTGAGGTTATTCAATAACTCCTGGTGGGCTACTGACATTCCGTTCATCGCTGTTGCTACTTTCTCATATGATTGAGTAAGGTTACCAACGGTCTTGGTAGCGGCAGTGATGTTCTTTGAATATTCTTCGGTCGCTAAAGCGGCGTTGGATACGGTCGCCATTTTCGCAGTGTTTTCGCTGAGTGACTTCAAACCTGTTCCGAGGCTGTTGATCAGCTCCGGTCCGATTTTCGCGTCCGCCAGCATTTTGTCAAGCTGCTGTGCTACCGGATCATTGGATCCTTTTACCTGCTTCTTGCGGTCGGCTCCCGGCTCGTGCATACCAGCCAGCTCGGGGTAAACTAATGACCAATCCACTTCTTCATGTGGCGGTTCAAATGCAGAGAAGAAGAAGATAATTGCTTCTGTAAGCAGACCTACGGTAAGCATGATACCCGCACCTTCCCAGTGCTGAATTTTGAAGAGCGCACCTACAATTACAATTGCAGCTCCGAAACCGTAAAGTTTCGCCATGAACTGTTTAAACCCCTTACCTTGGGTCAATTGAGCTAATCCCATGTTGTTCTCGAGTTTTAATGGTTTTGGTTAAGATTGATTGTGTTTTATTTAAATGTGTTTCAAGTCGTCGCAGGCGGGTTGATATAACCTGCGGAAGCATGTGTATGTATCGATCAGAAGTCAGCTTTATCTCGGCCCAGGAAGTCCATAACGCAGCGGAATCCAATGTATGCCTTGCTGGTATCCTGATATTCATAGCTGCGGCTGCCGGTCTGGATGTAATAGCCGATGTCTTTCCATGAGCCTCCACGGATGACTTTACGCTTCAATGCGGGCGGATCGGTGTCCTTGGCATCGTAGGTGTAATCCGGATTCAAATCATGAATGAAACTATAAGCCGACTCATCATAGGCGTTGCTGGTCCATTCGGCAACGTTTCCGGCCATGCAGTACAGACCGTAATCGTTGGGCCAGTAGGCAGTTGCCTTTACAGTATAAAATCCTCCGTCGTCGATGTAATTACCGCGAAGGGGCTTGAAGTTAGCGAGGAAACATCCGCGGCTGTTGCGGGTGTAGGGACCACCCCAGGGATAGGGATTGTTGGCCAAGCCGCCACGAGAGGCATATTCCCATTCACTTTCCGTGGGTAAACGGAAGTCCTGCACATAAGTCTCTTCTACATCGTCGAGATAAGCGCAGAGTAACTGGGTACGCCATACACAGAAGCCTTTTGCCTGCAGCCAGTTAACTCCGACAACAGGATAGTCGTCGTAAGCCGGATGCCAGAAGTAGGCTTTGGTGATCGGGTCGTTGAAAGAGTAGGTATAATCGTGTATCCAGCTTAAAGTATCAGGATAAACGTTTATGATTTCCTTCTTGATATAAACCGAACGGTCGGTGCGGCCTTGCGGACGGTTACCCAAAGAAGCAGCTGCCGGATCACGATCACGGCTATAGTCTTTCTGGGCAGCGGCCATCAGGTCGATCCAGTAATATTCAAAATTGAGTTTACGGGAGTCGATTTCCTTACGGCGATAGAAACGCTCGCTTTCCGGTAGAAATAGCTCCGACAGGGTTTCGACGTTCTCCTCGTCGTCCCATTTGATGCGCTCTTCCCAGTTAATCCGCTCTCCATACTCTCCTTCCTCAATCAGGTGGTCACCACCGAGCAGCCTATGTGCCAGTGAGTCACGCACCCAATACACGAACTGACGATATTCGTTGTTCGTGATTTCCGTGTTGTCCATGTAAAACGCGTGCATCGACACAGTCTTTGCCATTGCGTTTTGGGCATAGGGAACATCCTGGTCGCTTGGACCCATGTTAAAGGATCCTTGAGGAATAAATACCATGCCGTAAGGATCGGCCTGGTACCACTTCTCACGTCCTTGTACCCCTACCAGTTGACCACGGTTACCGCCTCCACAACTACTTAGCAGCAGCAGTGCGAGGGAAGCAATAATCAGGTTTTTCATGCTTTGTTCGCTTTTGGGTTTGGGAAATGCATTCAACGTATGCTTCGAACGCCGGAAGGATGAAATTATTATCCTACACTTTTCCGATTCAATTCTACGTATGCTATCAAAGATAGTTTCTTTGTTTCCCGCTTTATTCCGATTATTAGAGGAATCTTACGTTTCGAATGCTGACCGGTACTCTTTTCTTCACATTGAAGCAGTAGCCCAACATGATTTCATGCGACCCGTCGCTGTAATCTCTTAAGTCTGAGGTAGTAAAGTCGTAGGCATATCCTAACCGAAGGTTCTCAAAGAGCGTCATTCCGATCATACCAACTACCGCATCCTCATTTCTCCACGATAATCCGGCCCAGAACTTGTTGTTGAAGTGTGCATTCACGTTCACATCCAGGGTGGTATTATCGGTTACATTCTTTACAAACACCATGGGCTTCAGGGTAATAGACGGCGTAACCTCCCAGTTATAACCGAACATACCATACAGGTGGCGCTCGTATGTTTTATTGAACTTATCCAACTCTACTTCGCTTTCCAGCAAGTGGGTAGCGGAGATACCCGCATAAATTTTTTCCGAATTATAATACAAACCTGCACCCAAGTCAAATGCTGATCCGCTAACGGCGTTTGCAGGGATAGCAGGGTCGCCTGCGATTCCGTCAGGAGCGGTAAAGTTTCCGTCGATGGTGTTTTGTAATAAACCAAAATCCACACCCACCGCAAGCTTTCCGGCACCTACATTAAAACGGTAGGCAGCCGCCAGTTTAGCTGTGAGCGATTGGTCAAACCCGATCTCGTCGGTTGCGATACTCAGACCAACACCCAATTTATTATTGAACAGCGGCGCTTCAATACCCAGTACACCGGATTTCGGTGCACCATCAAAGCTCACCCACTGGGCGCGGTATAACAGATTGGCGCAAATTGCCTCATTGCTTCCGGCAGATGCAGCATTCACCCATAACTTGTTGAACATGTTCTGGCTGAACTGCGGATCTTGCTGCGCGAGCGCTGCGGTAGAGAGACAACCTGCAACGAATACAGTTAAAAGTTTCTTCATACGATTATGACTAGGATTCGGGTTTAATTGGGGGGTTAAAGTACGTAAATAATATTTACAAACCCAAAAAGCAGGTGCAGCACACTTTATCTTACTTCAGTGCATCTGCTTCTTGAGCGGGACTAAAATAGTTATTTAAGATACGCAGAGGCTGTTGGTTGAAATATTTTAAAACATGTTGATTATCAACATATAAATTCACCACTTTTCAGTCAATTGACCCGATTAGGTAACTAAGTACTCTGGATGAAATCGCCGGAAGATGGGCTTATCTGGTCATTTCTACGGCTATACCTGAACGTAATACCCTTCAGAAAATCAATACCGGTAAAGGTTTATACCATCTTGTGTACCGCATTCCACCAGCGCTCGGGGACTTCATTGTTGCAGGCCTGCTGGTAATCTCTATAGCTGCAGGGTAAAAGGTGCTGACTGAGGTAGCGGTTCCGTGCTCCATCGGTAGGCAGTTTCATCCACCAGCGGTCGCTCTTCATGCTCTTGATAAACGTAATCTCCTGATCGACCTCTTCAAGCGTTACGCGATAAGTGAGATAACTGTTCGGGTTGCTGATGGGGACGTCCAGCTTGCGCTGCGATACGCCTTCCAGAAAATACCAGATGGCCTGCGCGATAAGCTGTGCGGTTTGTGTTTGGCGGTCGAAGGAGGGATTGTACTCGTAGAAGCCGATGCCGCTGAGCTTGTCGCTCATGCCGGCATATTGCATGATCTGACAAAGTTCTTCTCCGTATAGTCCGTTGGGAGATGCTTGTTCGCAGCCCGGTGCGTCGCTTTGACGTACTGATGAAATATCCACGGTCACCAGATCGGCATTCCTTACCACGGGCTCAGTTTCCATTACGTCGGCCTGAACTTGTCCGAGGCGGTACGTGTCGAAGTGCATCTTTTTCATCAGCGCGACATTGTCAACGCCGGTGAAATAGGTTTGGTAACCCAGGTTACTGAAGTTGAAAAGATAGTTGGGTTGCTCGAGAATGATTTTACCGAGAAAAGTCTCGTTGTTATTCGGCTCCTCGGGTAGTCCGAGGTCGAAACGCGGGTCGATGGAAACGATGTTGATGATCTGCTCGGATAACTTATACCCGCAGTAGTGTCCGTAGGTGAGATCCTGACTTCCGCCCAGAATCACCGGAATAACCTTATGGGTGAGCAGATCGTGAACAACCGTGGCGATGGCGGCATAGGTGTCACTAACGGTATGGCCTATCCGCAAATTGCCGAGATCGATCACCGGCAGGGTTTGTGCGTGACGTTTGAGCCGGTAAAGTTCGCGGCGTATTTTATCCGGCGCTGCGGCACATCCACTGTTGCCGACGGCTCCCCGCTCCTCCCCTACACCCAACAATGCGATGCGGGCACCTTCGTAGGACGGAAATGCATTCCCTTCACTATAGGCCTGAATGAAGTGTCCAAGTGCATCGGATGGCAACTGTGCTTCAGTACCTCCGATAACGTCCGGTGAGATAGGCTGGAAATAGGCGGCTGGCATCTTACCGTTTTATTTCTTCCGGGCGGAAGATTTTTTTGCTGCTTTTTTCGCGGGTGCTGCTTTCTTCGTTGCCGCCTTCTTTGCGGGGGCCGCTTTTTTTGCAGGAGCAGCTTTCTTCGCAGCCGTTTTCTTTGCTGCCGTCGTCTTTGCCGGAGCTTTTCGGGCTGCGGGCTTAGCCTTGGCGGCTGCTTTGGCGGGCGCTGACTCCTTCTCGTCGGCTTTCTTCTTACCGAATCGCTTTACCTTGCCACCACTAGGTTTGCTGTTTTCGGAAATCTCCAGACATTCTTCCAGCGTCAGTTTGGCGGCATCCTTATCTTTCGGTATGCGGTAATTACCACCATCTACTACCAGATAGGGACCCCATCTGCCCTTTAAAATCTGCACATCGCTGCGCTCTTTGAATACCTTGATGACCCTTTCGCGTTCCGC
>JBIIHN010000418.1:0-5342 GCA_044235745.1 Bacteroidia bacterium | reverse complement strand
CCATCTGCTCCTGCATTACAGGATACATCCGTTGTTGTGTTAATATTTAAAACCGGAGCTGCCGCGTCGGGAACACTCACCGTTAGCGTAGATGTACAACCGTTGGCATCCGTGATGGTTACTGTATAATTTCCTGTCGCCACTCCTGCCAGGGTTGCCGTTGAAGCACCGGTTGACCAGAGATAGCCGTAAGGGGCTGTTCCTCCACCTGCACTAACATCTGCAATGCCATCCGCCTGACCGCAATGCGCTGTAGTGATGTTTGGGGTGATGGTAATTGCAGCCGGTTCATTCACCGTGGCTGCTAACGTAGATGTACAGCCGTCATTATCGGTGACCGTTACGGTATAAGTACCTGCGGTCAAACCGGAAGCCGGATTGGCAGCGCTGCCATCTGACCAGATATAGGTATATGGGAGTGAACCGCCGGCTGCTGACACAGCGATACTGCCATTGCTTCCGCCGAAGCAGGTTACATCGGTCACAACGTCCGGAGAGACAAGAACACCCGGGATATCGTTTACGGTTGTCGCTCCTGTGGATGTACACCCATTGGCATCGGTGACAACAACTGTATAGTTCCCGCTGATCACTCCACTGGCAGTTGCCGCGCTTCCACCTACCGGATTCCATGCATAAGCATAGGGAAGAGTACCACCATTTACCACCACCGAAACACTTCCTGTAGCCTGACCACAATTCGCGTCAACTGCAGATACGTTCAATTGTAACGCAGACGGTTCATTGATCGTGGAAGTAGTAGTGCCGGTACATCCGTTCGCATCCGTAACGGTGACTGTATAGGTACCGGCCGAAAGGCCTGTCACATTCGCTGTATTGGCGCCAGTACTCCAGAGATAGGAGTAACCCGGTGTTCCACCGTTGCCTGCCGCAGTAGAAGTTCCATCGGTACTTCCATTACAAAGGGCATCCGTGGCTGCAGTGATGGAAGCCGTGACCGGTGATGGTTCACTGACCGATCCGGTAGTTACTGCAGTACAACCATTCGCATCCGTCGCTGTTACGGTGTAGGTGCCGGCAGCTAGACCTGATGCAGCAGCCACAGCCGATCCACTGCTCCAGCTGTAGGTATAGCCGGGTGTACCATTGGCAGCACTTGCAGTAAGAGATCCATCTGAAGCACCGTTACAGGAAGCATCTGTTGTTGCGGATATAGATACCGTTACCAATGACGGTTCGGTTATCACGACAGAGGCAGCCGAAGTACATCCTGATCCATCTGTGACGACAATCGTATAATTCCCTGCGGAGAGTCCGTTGGCGGTTGTTCCGCTACCCCCTGAAGGTGACCAGGCATACGACAACGGTGCGGATCCTCCATTCACCGAAACCGTAGCAGAACCATCACTACCACCGTTACAGGAAACATTCGTTGAGGTACTGATGGTTGCAGTGGGCCCACTGCTGTTGGCGACGACTACATTTCCTATTGCAGTACATCCGTTTGCATCCGTAACAATTACATTGTAACCACCTGCCACTAAACCGGAAGCGCTGGAAGCACTACCGCCGGAAGGCGACCATTGGTACGTATACCCGGAGACACCGCCCAGAACAGAAACGGAAGCCGTACCATTCGGGGCACCGCAACTCGACGCTGTGGAGTTCATATTCAACACCAGGGCTGGCGGTGCAGATATGGCAACCGTCATAAACGCCGTACAACCGCGGCTATCCGTCACCGTTACCGTGTAGGCTCCGGGGCCGACACCACTGAGTGTTGCCCCCGTAGCACCGGTTGACCATTGATACGAATACGCCGGTGTACCACCGTTGGCGGAAACCGTAACAGTGCCATTGGTTGAATTACTGCATAAAGCATTCGTTTGTGAAGTAGTTGATAATAAAAGCTGCGCCGGCTGTGTTACTACATTAGATGCAGTGGTGGTACAACCACGGCTATCCGTCACCGTTACCGTATATGTTCCGGCGGCCAGATTGGAAGGGTTGCTGCCTGATCCGACCGGTGACCATTGATAGGTATATCCACCGGTGCCTCCACTGACCAGTACCGATGCAGAACCGGTATTTGATCCAAAACAGTTGGTGGGCGTGGTGGTCATATTCGCCGTGAAAGCAGCAGGAGCGGTAATGGTAAAGGCCGCACTGGCGGTACAACCATTATTGTCTGTTACCTGAACGGTGTAACTTCCGGGCGCGAGGTTAGAAATGGAAGCAGCACCGTTGATATTGTTCTGCGTCTGTAATACCAGACCGGTGGAGTTCATCCACACATAGTCCCAGGGGCCGGACCCCTGACCTGTTGCTGTTGCAGTACCATTGTTTGAATTGGGGCAGGTCGGGTTAGTAAAAGCCATCGTTGGCGTCTGGCAACAGGTTAACGTAGCGAAGAAACTTGAAACAGCATCCTGAGTACAAGCGAGTGATCCCCACGATCCCGATTCACCATCTCCCGTTGTATTGACCGCAACGTTGAGGCTCGCCCCCTGCACACAGGAAGCTACCGGCAGTGTTCTGACGGACCAGCAAAAAATCCAGTCGCAGATATTCGAAGCGTTATTATCGCCGAAGTTATTTCCCGGATTTCCATCTAAAATATTGGCCGGATTTCCCTGCGGAGATTCATAGTAAAATCCCGGTCCGGTTACATTTCCGGTTGCGGAACTGGTGACATTGGTGTTGTACCAGTTCCAGTTTCCTGCTCCGGAGCAATTGGTGGCAGAAATGGGTGTGAACGTGCTCATATCCCAACCGGCACCAAAGGTGGGGATGACTCCATGCAACCAGTTGGCAGAGGTTTGATTGTAATCAGAAATGGTTAAACAGAAGGTCACCAGTTGTCCGGCATTGTACGTTCCGTTCACCGGAGGAGGCGTAGCTGTAAATGCGCTCTGTATTACACAACCCGCGCAATCGTAATTATTCTGAAGTGTCAGCGAGAAATCACATTGATCTGTGATGCTGCCGCCACTCACCTGCAGATAGTACGTACCGGCAGCGAGACCGCCAAAAGTCGTATTCAGCACACCATTGCTACCAATAGCACATCCGCGCGGGATGAGATTGGCACAGGAAGTTCCTTCATACAAACCGATATTCGGATCCGCCAATCCTCCGGAAATATTAATATTCAGGCTGGGGCCGGTGATATCAAAACGATACCATACATCGGCAGCAGGACTGGCCATATTACCGGCAGGCTGACATCCCAGCAATGAGGTATACGGCGTGGCCGCTGTTGCACAAAGATTGGTGGTGTTGAGTGTTGATAAAAGCCCATTCCCAGCCGGACAAGGAGCCGGTAACGGTAAGGTACCCAGATTCACCGCGCTTCCGCAGATATCATTTGCCGGGGCAGGACCTCCATTGCAGGTTGATGCGCAGGTCCCCGATGCACAGCTCACGCAGGAAATCAGGGCAGTCCAGCCTCCGTAATTGAAAGATGCATCGGAGGTAAACCTAATCGTAAGACATCCACTACTCGCCGTAATCAAACCCGGACTGGTATTACCGGTGTAGGTGCCAATGAGCGGAGAGGCGGTTGAAGGGCCGTCATATAACCGGAGAAAATCAAAGTTGGTCTCGAGATCGAAATCAGTAAAAACCAATCGAACACATTGACCCGCCACACCTGAACAGATCGTCATGGTTTGATTCTGATTCGCGCCATAATTTCCCGCGCTGCCTCCGCTATCGAAAAAGTTACCTGCACAGGCATTAATGGATGTATTTCCCATATTATAGTTTTGGGAATACACATTCACACTGCCGGTGAAAATCAATAGCAGTATAAAAAGAAATAATCTTCTCAGGTTCGTCACCGTTAGTACATTTTTCAACAATTCCCGCCTAAACGGTGTACGTCCGCGGCAGAAGCGTTGCATTGTTTTGGTTACCAACAGAATTGGCAGGATAAATATAACGTTTTATACAACCGACCTGACGGCGGATAATAATTTTTTTACCGTGAATAAACATAATAGCGGGGTAAACACCGGCGGTGTATTGTTCATACCCTGAAGGTCTCTTGTCGTGTTGGCTGTCAAACGAGAGCATAAGAAATTTGGATGACAACCGTAAAAACAGCATAGTTACCTGTATTTTATCGACTCCGGCACCAAATTATCATCGTTTTTTTAATCTACGCTCTTCTTTCCTGCGGGGACAAAAAGCCTGCTTCCGTACCCGCGGTCAGCATGGCGACACGCTCGCCCTTCTTGATTTCGTTCCGGCCGGCAGTTGCGCAACGTTTGTCACACTGATCCCGGGGCAAAAGGAATGGAAACCTTTGAGGTGCTTCCGGGCAGGAAGAGTCGATGGAGTCAGTACACTTCCGCTGGAAGGAAACATCTGCCCTCCGACCGGAGTTAAAATCGATGCCCGATCGTTTCTCCTGCCTCTGGTTTGTGAATTAAAATCAGGTGAGTTTATCTGTCAGCAGTTTCATCTCCAGGCGGGCAGCTATTTTTTCATAAATGATGTTATACACCGCCTCGCAAATTGGCAAATCTACTTTCAGTTTCTTATTCATCTCATGAATACAGGCCACGGCATAATACCCTTCCGCCACCATATTCATCTCCAGCTGCGCACTCTTCACCGAATAACCTTTACCCAGCATCGAACCGAAGGTACGGTTGCGGCTAAATTGCGAATAGGCGGTGACCAATAAATCGCCGAGGTAAACACTATCATTGATATCCCGGTCTGCAGGCTGAACAGCCTCTACAAAACGTTCAATCTCCCGAATAGCATTCGAGATCAGCACCGCCTGGAAATTATCCCCATAACCCAAACCATGAGAAATACCACTGGCAATGGCCATCACATTCTTCAGCACGGCAGCATACTCGGTACCGAAAATATCGTCAGAGCAAACGGTCCGTATATAACGGCAGGCAAGCAAACCGGCCATTCGGGTAGCCAACGACGGCTCGGGACAAGCCACGGTGAGATAGCTTAACTTCTCAAGTGCCACCTCCTCCGCATGGCAAGGACCTGAAATGACCCCGATCTGATCATACGGAATGCTATACTCATAATGCAGATAGTCGCCAACAATCAGGTTATGCTCCGGAACGATACCCTTGATGGCTGAAAACACCGCCTTGCCGGAAAAATCATCACGATGAATGTCCTTCAACGCGTTTTTTAAAAAAGCGGCCGGAATAGCCAACACCACTAATGAGGCAGACGAAAGCACGTGCTTCAGGTCAGACGAAGGAGTAACTTTCTGTAAATCAATATCTACATCGCTTAGATAATTGGGGTTATGCCGGTATTGACGGATAAACTCCACGCTCTCCTCATTCCGGATCCACCAGTAAATATGGTCGGCTTGATTAGAAAGAATTTTCACC
>JBIIHN010000132.1:0-5351 GCA_044235745.1 Bacteroidia bacterium | reverse complement strand
TCAGTTTTATATCCTTTAGTTTATTATGAATATTTTCAGCTGCTGTTTGACTGTAAAGGTACGAGTTGCTGATTTCGCCAATGCGCTTTTTCCCTTCTGCGAATTTGAACAATAGTTTGTAATCAATCTCTGAGCTGACATAAGCGCCCCATTGCGGCTCTTTCATGTCGCCCCGAACATAGGAGTAAACATCGAGATTTTTCTGTCGCTCATGTAGTTTATACTCGGGACTGAAATCTTCAGGATCAATATCTGTTGAAAAGTGATTCGGTTCCTTAATAGGACTCATGTAAACATCCGGATGCTGTCGCAGATAGTGATAAATGGAGGTAGTGCCGCATTTGGCCGCTCCGATTACCAGAAAATTAGGTAGTATATTTTCGTTTATTTTAGCCATTGTTGTAAGTCTCTTTGTATAAGGGCAGATAATTTCTGGATGTCGTTTTTGTAACCTTGCTGCAGTTGCCGGATGGTATTACTATCCTGATCAGTAAGGATGGGCTTCTTATATAATATTTTTAGAAGAAGCGGTTTTAAAGGAGTGTTTTCAAGCAGGTTTCTCATTTTTACGCGTATACTTCCGCTCCGGAGCAAGAGACGTGCAATTGTTCCCGAAGGTACGGCAGATTCGTTTCTGAACCCTGACTTATCCGGTATAAACTCTTCGTTTATACCCAGAAAATGGTAAATCTTTCTCAGCGATTCTTTTTCGTCTTTTTTAAGGTCATCGTAAAGAAGAATCAATACTTGTTCTTTTGGGAAGATGGAAAGATATCGTTCTACTTGCTCCGCATATAATCCAAGTTCTTTGTATAATGAGCTGGCACCCCATCCCTTTGGTTCGGCCTTCGCATCTTCCGCCAGCGCGTTTGCAAAATCACTTTTTACAAAGCCTAGTTTGAGATCCATCAGGTAATGAGAATAAGCTCTGGCGGCCGGCTCACGAAGAATAATAATAATTTTTGCTGCAGGATTGAATTTCTTTATTTCGTTAGCTGCAACCGATGAGTAGAGGTACGAAGCACTTGCTTCTCCGGCTTTAACATCAGGGGAAGCTGACGAGAACAATTGAAGATATAGTTGTTCATCTCTGATATAAGCACGATGCAGAATACGGTTCATCCCATCTTTAAAATACTGCGATAGATTTTCTGCTTCCAGTCTTTTTTTTACTTGTGGCCGGAGATGCTCCAGAACTACATCTTTTGAGAAATAATTGGGTTCCTTGATCGGACTCATATACACCTCAGGATGCTGGCTCAGATAGGAGTAGAGTGCAGTAGTACCTGCTTTGGCCGCGCCCACGATAAAGAAATCTGGTTTTCGGGTGTTCATTGAATCGTTTATTTAAGCCAATGACTAAGATCAAGACCGGTTAGTTTCTGCGTTTCCAGAATGTCCTGGTGGTAATAGTTGTTCAGTTCTTCTATGAGTTGTGGTGCAAGTTCAAATTTTTCTTCAGTTTTTACTGCTGACTTTCTGAAGCGATGGATAAATTTTCTCCTTTTCCTTTCATCCATAAAAATGTTAGCTACCGGCTTAAGAACTTTCTTCACCTTTTCGTTTTGAAAAATATACCTGAACCAAAAATTATTGCTTTGCGAGTCGGAAATATTGTATTTCACAGACGTATCCGGTACAAAACTATCATCCATTCCAAAAAACCTGAATAGATCCTGCATCACTGATACGGGGGATTTGGTGAGATCATCCTGTAATATCACTTTCACCTTACTGAAGTGCTGCTGATAGGCCTTAATACCCTCTGCATATAATCCGAGGTCACGGTATTGCCACATGAAGTCCCATCTTGATGCTGCCCGCTCCTTTTCAAGTTGCAGTGCTTCTGATAAAGGTTTGTCTTCCCGCTGAAGCCGGATAAAATGCCGGTATCCACTGATCAATCGTTTTACAGGCTGTCGTATAATTATGGCAACAGGAATATCTCCCAGCTCCTTCAGAATGGCCGGGATGGCTTTTTTATGGTAATAGAGATAACAGGTGGAAACTTCTCCCAGAAAGGGAGTATGGCATTTGCTGTAGAGTTGATAATAGTCGGAGCTGTTTCTGATGATTTGTTCTGCCTTTCTCCTTCCCCGCGGATCCACAGGTTCTTGTTCGTACAGATCGCGAATGAAATAGAAAGTTTCTTTCTTTGGAATACAAACCTGCGGGTGTTGTTCCAGATATTCAGATAGAGAAGTGGTGCCACATTTCGCAACGCCGGCGATGATGAAATTTGGCTTCATGCTTGTTGGTTCTTTCGTTGAAGAATCTTGTTGGTAAGCCACGGTATATACACAGAGAAGATTCCTAACTTTTTGTATACGACAAATGATGCGCCGAGGTTTTGAAATATTTTGGCTGCCGAGGAGGCAATAGCTGCTCCGGTAATTCCCCAAACAGGAATAAGCAGAAGGTTCAATACAATACTGAGTCCGGCAGCGGCCATGATTATCTTATTATATATGTTTTGATAACCAGTCATTTGCAGTAGAATGCCTACGGATCCGCAGATGGCACTGAGCATATTGCTTACTGCAAGAATCGATAGGCATATTGCGCCAGCTTTGAATTCATTGCCAAATATTCCAAGCAGGAATTCCGGCATGGCCAGAATGAGGAGGGTGAGGGGTAGCGTGAGTAAAAATAACAACCGGTTAGATTGAAATACAGACTGGCGCAGTTTGCGAAGGTCACCGCCTGCTTTATATTCCGCAAAAACCGGCGCCTGAATGGCGTTTACAGCCTGTAGTATGATCGCACTGGCCGTGGCAATTTTAAAAGCGGTGTCGTATATACCAACATCCGATTCGTTTCGGAAGTAGCCAATGAATAAATTATCGATCCAGTTTAAAATAAAGAAAATTGATCCCGTCATCAGCATGGGCAATGACTCTCTTAGCATTGTGCTGTAATCTCTTTGCTGATATTCTATAGTTCCGGTATGCGTGAGTTTTTTTTTCCATCCTGCAGCATAACCGAAGGCCGTTAAAATACTGGCCATTGTGAACCCCACTGCCGGCAGGAGATCCAGTTGCAGATAATAAGAAAGCAGAAGAACCAGCGTATTGATAATCGGAATGGTGGTCTTGTAAAAAGTAAATCCAAACATGTTTTTAATTCCGCGAAATGCCGATGCATGTATGACAACACTGGTGAAAAATGGTAAGCTGATGGAGATGATCTGCAGTGAGGAGGTTAATCCGGGCTTCCTGAAGATATTTTCTGCAAGGAGCGGAGATAGAAAAAAGAGAAGAGTGCTAATCAGTACTGAAGAAATGATCGAGGTCCTTACTGCAATCTGATAAGCTTTGCGCAACGAAGTTGGGTCATTTACTGCAGATGCTGTTGCCACTTTCCTGGTTAGCAGGTTATCTAACCCGAGCAACGAAAGGATCACCAGCAATTGTATCACCGTGTATGAAAGGGTGAATGTCCCAAGTGTACCGGGGCCGGATAAACGGGCAAGAGTGTAAACAAACAGGTATTGGGCAACCATTCCACCGGCTTTCACCGTGAAGGCAATTCCACTCTTCTTTATCAGGAATCCTAAGTCTCTACCTGCATGCAGTTTTTTCATCTTCCGAATCACAAAGATGATTGAAATAGCTGCGATAGCGTGAAAGGTGAAACAGTATTTCGATGAAGATTTCAACGAGGTAATATGAAAAAGGGGTCCGGAATCCGGACCCCGGGGGAACAAACGAAAAGCGTACAAATAATTGATATTCAGTATTTAAGAAGGCGGCGAGCTTTACGGTGCTCTATTGGCTTATACCAAAGGATGTTATCCGACGCCTCTTGTTAATCAAAGGCAGTTGTTGTTATGACGCGAAATTCACACATGAAAATCAACTGCTGTTTATGTTAGTTTTAAATCAGAATAGTTGAATGTTATCTTTTCTTCAACAGCGATGATACATCTTAATGATAAATTATTTTTATCTTAATACATCTCAGGGTACTTTTCATGAATTTTGTTGCCCATCAAACCGTTAAAGGATATGCGCTATCCTGTTTACATACTTTTGTTTATTGTAATGCAATTGCTGGCAGGATGTTTTGGTCATACTGCTTCAGCACAGTCCATTTTATATTCCACTAATTTCGGTACACTTACAAATGTATTACCGGCTTCATGGACCTTTACCGGTGTCAACATGAATCTCAATAATATTTCTCCTTCGACTTCCTATCCGGGTGCTTCTCGCGGCGTCTATCTTGCGGAAGGGAATCATAAGTCGTTTCGTAATACATCCGGTACCTTGATGATGAATTCGGTTCCCGGAGTTTCATCGGGCACTCTTAGATTTTCTTCCATTGGACATACAGACCTTGAACTCCTTTTTGGTATGTCCAGAAATGCCTCTTACCCTTCGGCCGTCAATTATCAACTCGAATGGAGTACCGACAGCATTCATTTTTCACCGCTGGTCTTTTCGGAACCGGCAGTTGCTACATGGGGATTGGTGTATGTAAGCTTGCCTTCAGCCTGTAATAATCAGTCAACGGTTTTTCTCCGCTGGACGTTTAACAGGAATAGTGTTGCAGGATACTTTAAGATCGATGATGTTAAAATCATCGCGCATGATCGTTGCGTTGCACCCTCTATTCTCATTCAGCCGGTTTCACCACCTCCATCTTGTATTGGTTCGGCTGTAATGTCATTTCAGGTTATTCCGGATGGAACAGGTCCGTTTACTTATCAATGGCAGGAAGATAGTGTAACAATCAGTGATGGAATTTATTTCAGTGGAACCCAAACATCAAAATTGGACGTATTGTTCCCGCATTTTGGATTTAATGGTAAACACTACCGTTGTGTGATTACAAACTGTTCCGGTGCCGTAGTAACAACCGATAATCAGGCAAATTTGCAATTAACTACTCTGACAGGAGATTTCAATTTTGATGGTTCCGTAACCAACAGCGACTTTGTAGACTTTTTGTCCTTTTGGCAAAATCCATGTAGTTGTGTGTATGACTTGAACAATGACGGAATAGTTGATTTGCTTGACTATCTGCTGCTGGTTGGTAATTTTAACAAGGCTTGCTCCAATACAAATTAATGTTCAGTTAACGTTGTTTTAACGCATATACTTCTTTTATCCCTTTCCTCTTCATTTCCCGAAATTCCAGATAAAGATTTCATAACGGAATCATAACGCTTTGAGAGATTCCGGGCCAAACCTGCTTTCTACTTTTGCAGGACGCGATTAGTTCGCGTTAACCGGGATTAAAACAACTCCAAATATGAAACGAATTCTACTCTTAATCTTCTTCGTCGCATCATTCATCAGCTCCAGAGCACAGAATGGGCTTGAAGGCATCATCGTTGAAAAATACTA
>JBIIHN010000131.1:0-5354 GCA_044235745.1 Bacteroidia bacterium | reverse complement strand
AGAGAGCGCTCGGTATAATTTGACCCATTGGATGTACCGATTCCGCCAACATAATCGTGACGGATAACAACACCATCAATATTGGAACTGATACCCGGATAATAAGCATAACCGGCGGCACCGCTCGCAATATTCTGAACTACCCAGATATTAAAATATTTATCCGAAGGCCAGCCGATGAGTGCTTTTACGTTGTCGCTGGCAGCGGAGGTAAGTGGTGAGTACGTTCTGGTAATACCATCTGTACAACTTCCATCGGGGCCGATAGAGGCGAGCACAAATTCCACTTCCGGATTAGCGAAAATAGGTTGGAACAAAGGAATCACCATGCCGGTATCCGGATTAAGTTTCTGGAAACTGAGGTTCATGATCCGCATGGCATCTTCAATCTGTGCCTTGCTGATATTTTCTGAGCCATAGGTATGAATAACATGAAACACTACCGGAATGCGAAACAGCAGGGAGCCGGTTGCCGCCCGGTGTGCCTGTATCTGCATTTGTGTTTTCTGCTTATCAAAATGTTTTCTTGCTTCCCGTACCAATTCATTTCTTTTGACGGCTGAAGGATCTTTCATGATCGCTTTTTCCCACATCACGTCGGTATCACAGGGTCTGAATACAGGCTGCTGCGCCTGAAGCATAATGGCTGTGAAGAGAATGGCAAGCGTAAAGAATAGACGTTTCATTATATTGTTTTTATTCCTGTTTAACATACTGCGCCCCGATATGTTTTACCGGGGCGCAGCAGATTTATCTGTTAATTTATTTAATTACAACTTTTTTGGTTACCGTACTGTCTCCGAAGATCAGGCGAACAAAATAAACCCCGGAATTGAGATCTGCCGGCATGGTATATTGATGATCTCCGGCCGGAAGTTCATCCGCGAAGGTACTGATCACACGCCCTCTGGTATCCAGTACTTCAATGCGTACCGCTCCTGAAAGCGTCATATTGAAATCAACAAACGTAACAGAAGAAGATGGGTTGGGATAAACATTCACGTTCGCATTTTCAGCATTTACTTCATCGATACCTACCAAACCGGTCAGGTTGATATTATCGATATAGATATTGTTTCCGGTGTCGTGCAGAAACTCAAAACGGAAACGTACATTCGGGCGACCCGAAACGGTGATTGGAACAAGGTTAACCGATTCCTGACGCCATTGTGATGAGGAAGGGAAAAAGTTGGTAGCCACCGGACCTCCGGTTGTTTCAAGCTGAGCTCCGGTTTTGCTGTAACGGGGTGTCCAGGTTGCTCCACAGTTGGTAGAGAAAAATACTGTTAATTTATCTCCGTTGGTAGTAGTTGTGTTGATGCGGGCATAGGCCAGATCAAAGGTCATCATTGTATTGCTCACGTTGGTAAGATTGAACGCAGGGAGGATGAAATCATCTGTTCCCTTTGCAGCACCGGAGAAGTTATACAGGTTGATTGAATACGCGCCTGTTTTCGCTGCGAGATTATTGACATCCCACTCCGTTGTTCCGTTGTTATTATTCTTAAACCAATCGGTCGATGGAGGGAAGGCTCCGCCTTCAAATCCTTCATTGTAGGGTACAAGAGCGATGGCTGTGTTGGACGAAACGATCACCCTTCCCTGTACAGTTTTAGTGGTAGTACCGGATGCATTCGTTACCGCTAAGGTAACATCATAGGTACCCGCAGTATTGTAAGTGATAACCGGGTTCGCAGATGTGTCGGTAGATGGTGTTCCACCGGGGAAGGTCCAGACACGTGAACCAACCGGACCGTTCCACGATTCATCACTAAACGTTACCGTGGCACCTTCACAGACATAGGAGGGTTTTGGAATGAAATCAGCCTGTGGGGCACATAACTGAGGCGCCGATCCATCGGTACCGGTAGCAGCAAGATTTTGTGAAGACCAGAGATTACTTCTTCCGCTCAGCGCTGAACTCAATGCCGCATTCATACGATTACACTGACCTACAGAAAACTGATCCTGACAATTTCCATTGGTGTAGTCCATATAGTTGGTGAACATATCGCCATTGGGAGAATTACCACTGCAATTACTTAGGTGAGGCCAGGAAGGACAAATTGAAAGATTGGCCTCGAACTGAGGCGGCGTATCGCTCACAAAATCATTACCGCACTGAGCATCTCCCCAGATATGGCGGAGATTCAGCCAGTGACCGATTTCATGCGTAGTTGTACGACCATTGTTACCGCTGCCTGCAGCAGTTCCAATGCTACCCATAAAATCATGCTTGATGACCACACCATCGGTCAATGCATTTCCACCGGGGAACTGCGCGAATCCGATGACCTGACCGGGAGATCCACTCGTGTTGGCAATAGTAGAAACAATCCACATGTTCAGATATTTATTGCTGGGCCAGTAGGATAATGCCTTTACGTTATCGCGTGCATTCGTTGTCAGCTGAGAATATACACGAACAATACCGTTGGTGCAGTTTCCATTCGGATCTTTCTGAGCCATACGGAACTCAATCTCTGCATCACCACTTAATGGTTTAAATACAGAAGGGGTGTTTACAGTATCTGCATTCAGGCGGCGAAAATCTTTATTCAATGAATCGATCTGATCGAGAATCTGCTCATCGGAAATGTTCTCAGATCCTCCCTGATGAATGACATGAACTACTACCGGGATAATCCTTACAACGGATGCACCTTTATTTCCACTGGCATTTTCTGACTCCTTTTGCTGCACGTACTGCTCAGTAAAAGTCTCCAGTGCTTCGCGATTCTTTAACAATTCGGGGTTCTTCGTAGCCTGCTCCTGAAACAGAATTTCAGTCAGGCATTTTTCCTGCGCTGAAGCACTGAACGTACTCAGTGTGCAGGCAAGGATGGCCGAAGCCAGTAATTTTTTCATCATTGTAGAAGGTTCAATCATTGTTTGGAACTACTAAGATACAAAGAACACGCAGGAATGTCACTTCCCATTCTAAATCATGTTCCTGGTTTTTTAGGAATGCGAATATACAAAGCGAACTGACACTGAACCAGATAAAAATGAAAAAGCAAGCCCCCCACAGATTGGAATCTGCGGAGGGCTCTTTTCTGACAGGTGAATTTTACACGGGGCTGACTAAAGGGGCGTATTTTTAAGCTCCTGAAGCTTGGCTTTCAGCTTATTAATCTCGTCTTTGGCGTGCTGAATTTTACTTTCATATTCCTGACGCAAGGCGGATGCATTTTTGGAATTGGCAAAGAAGCCAAGGTTGTTTTCCCATAACTGCACTTCCCCAACCAGCTTGTTGACTTTGTTCTGGAGGTTTCGTTGCTCCTCATTACCGCCTTGAGCATGATCTCCGGAGCCTCTGTACGGGCGATCCTGACGTTCGGGCCGGTCAGCTCTTTCCGGACGATCCTGACGCTGACGGTAAGATTGTTTGTATTCCGGCTTCGCTTTCAGGGCATCAAAATGCACCTGAACAGCCGCCCGGAAACGGTTTTGAATATCCTCCTTTTGTTTGATAGGCACCAGGCCGATTTCCGTAAATTTCCGTTGGAATGCTTTTAGTTGCTCTATTGCTTCATTGGGATCTGCAGGCAGTACATACTGCTCTACTTCCGTAATCAATGCATTTTTCTGTTCAAGGTTTCCGGACTGCGCCTGATCCTGGTCAGCAAAGTGAGCAGTCTTCTTTTGGAAGAATTCATCACAAGCCGCTTTAAACCGTTGCCATACCTTTTCGTTTTTATCACCGGCGGGTCCGATTTTTTTCCATTCCTGTTGTAAACGGATCAGCTCATTGGAAGTAGTTTTCCAATCTGTATTGTCTTTCAGACTTTCTGCCTGAATACACAATTCGGTTTTTGCCTGCAGGTTACCGGCATACTCCTGCTTTTTCTTCTTATAAAACTCATCCTTGTTTTTGAAAAACTGATCACAGGTACCCTTAAACTTCTGCCAGATACTATCGTTGGTATCTTTGCCGGTGGGTCCGATTTTTCTCCATTCAGTTTGTAATTCGAGCAGACGTTTCAACCCATCCTGCCATTGAGGGTGTTTATCAAAAACTTCAGCAATGATAGCCTCCGCCTTTTCAATCAATGCAGATTTCTGCTTATGATTCTCCTCGAAAACAGAGCGCTGAGAATCGAGATAGGAACGTTTATTGTCATAGATCTTATCGACAGCAGCTTTGAAACGCACCCAGATTTCTGTCCGTTTCTCTCTCGGAACAGCACCTATTTCCCTCCACTTATGCTGTAAGGCCTGAATGTCCTGCAGCGCCTTATTGAGCGACGGCTCCAGTAACAACTCTTCCGCCCGCTCACAGAGATGCATTTTCATCTCGAGGTTCTTTTTCATCTCGAGATCCTGCAATTCACGGTTCAAACGGATAAACTCATAAAACCGATCGCTGTATAATTTATAGGTCATCCAGAGGTCATTCACGTTTTGCGGGGGTACGGGACCGATAGATCGCCATTTAGCCTGCAGCTCGTGAAACTCATTAAATGCCTTCGACATATCTTCCTCCTTTTGCAGAATATTTTTCATCTGCGTAAGGATTTCGTTTTTCAAACGAAGATTCTCTGTACGGATTTTTTCTTGTCCCAGAATGAACTCTGAACGGCGCTTCTGAAAATGTTTATACGCATCAAAAAATTTCGTCTCCAGTGGATCTTTATAATCGAACTCTTCCTTTACTCCACCGGCTTCAATAAATGCAGCGAAGGCAATATCGCGCTCCTGATTCAGTATGGCCTGAAATGCCTCGCGTGCAGCATTCACTCTGTTTTTAACCGAGTTGACATCGTTCTCTTTGGAAAAAACTTCCATGCGGGTAGCCAGGTCCTCCTTCGACATATGACCAAAATCCTCCACAGGCTCCGCTTCAATTTCCTCGTGATGCTCGGCGATCGTTTCCAGATGTGCAGCTTCCTCATGCACTGCTTCATCAGGAGGTGCAGTTCCTTCTTGATTTTCAACCGCTTTTGTTTCTTCAGCAGCAGCATTTATCGCTGCTTCCTGCGCCTTGTTCAACTCCTGATCTTCCTGACCAGAAGGAACTGAATTACTTTCCATGTTCATTGTGTTAGCACTGTCCGCTGTTGCAGCGAACCAATAGATCGTTACTTTATTGAATTTGTTAGAATTAGTGAGATACGTTTTGAAAACCCGGTTTTCTTTACGGGAATCGTAACAAATGTACTTCAAAAAAGGAGGGTGCGCAATACCCTGAATTATACGGAATCGTTATTTTTGCGCTCCTGTTGGATGAATTTCATCTAAAACAGGGTGAAAATCATTATTCGGGGTGTAGCGCAGTTGGCTAGCGCGCCACGTTCGGGACGTGGAGGCCGGAGGTTCGAGTCCTCTCACCCCGACAAAACATACAAGAACCC
>JBIIHN010000130.1:0-5388 GCA_044235745.1 Bacteroidia bacterium | reverse complement strand
TTGTAGGCATTCCAGTCACAAGGCCATGCATTTTCACGCGCTTTCTGTATCGAAATAAACTTATTCTGTGATTGTGCACCTGCATGTTGTTTCCGCAGGCGATCATATTCTTCGCTGGTACGATCTGCAATATCCTGTTTCTGCTCTGCAGATAACAATGCACTCGCGACAGGTACCGAACGTGAAGCATCATTCACGTGAATGACCGGATGCGAATAATGCGGAGCAATCTTCACCGCTGTATGTACTTTGGAAGTGGTAGCTCCGCCAATCAGCAACGGAATATTCATCTTACGACGCTCCATTTCTTTCGCAACATGCACCATCTCATCCAGCGACGGAGTAATCAGTCCGCTGAGTCCGATGATATTGACATTGTGTTCGATGGCCGCATCGAGAATTTTATCCGCAGGCACCATCACACCCAGATCCACTACTTCGTAGTTATTACACGCCAGCACTACACCAACAATATTTTTTCCGATATCATGAACATCACCCTTCACGGTAGCCATGAGAATTTTACCTGCTTTAGAAGCACCTTCGGTTTTCTCTGCTTCGAGATATGGCAAGAGATAAGCGACCGCCTTCTTCATCACACGGGCACTCTTCACGACCTGAGGAAGAAACATCTTTCCTTCACCAAACAAATCTCCTACCACATTCATTCCATCCATCAGCGGACCTTCAATCAGATTCAGCGCTTTGGGATATTTCTGACGGGCTTCCTCTACATCCTGATCGATGTATTCAACAATTCCTTTCACGAGGGCATGAGTCAGCCGCTCTTCAACGGTTCCTTCTCTCCAGGCTTCATCGCGTTCCTGTTTCTTTCCTGCACCTTTGATCTGTTCAGCAAAAGTGATCAGACGTTCCGTAGCGTCATCACGGCGATCGAGGAGTACATCCTCCACCCTTTCGAGGAGATCTTTCGGTATTTCGTCATACACCTGCAACTGTCCGGGATTCACAATACCCATGTCCATGCCCGCTTTGATGGCATGATAGAGAAAGGCCGCATGTATCGCTTCACGTACGTGATCATTTCCACGGAACGAGAAGGAAACATTACTCACTCCTCCGCTGACCTTGGCATGAGGAAGATTCTTTTTGATCCAGGCGGTCGCTTCAAAAAAATCGAGGGCGTTTCGGCGATGTTCTTCCATGCCGGTCGCTACCGGGAAAATATTCGGATCGAAGATAATATCCTGAGGGTTGAAATTTAGTTTCTCCGTGAGCAGTTTATATGCTCTTTCGCAGATCTCAATGCGTCGCTGGTAGGTATCCGCCTGACCTTGTTCATCAAATGCCATCACAATCACAGCAGCTCCATACTTCTGAATGGTATGGGCCTGTTGAAGGAAAACCTCTTCTCCCTCTTTCAGAGAAATCGAATTAACAATACTTTTTCCCTGCGTGCATTTAAGACCTGCTTCGATCACATGAAATTTCGAAGAGTCAATCATAATGGGAAGTTTGGCGATATCCGGCTCTGCAGCGATGAGGTTTAAAAATTTCACCATTGCCTTTTCGGAGTCGAGCATCCCCTCATCCATGTTTACATCGATTGCCTGCGCACCGCCCTCTACCTGATCGCGGGCGATAGCGAGGGCTTCTTCATATTGCCCTTCTGCAATCAGTCTGGCGAATTTTCGGCTACCCGTAACGTTAGTCCGTTCACCTACGTTCATAAAATTACTGTCGGGGCGTAAGGTTACTGCCTCGAGACCGCTGAGATGTAATAAGGTATCCGGCTCAGGGCGTTTACGGGGCGGACATTGTTTCGCCAGTTGCGCGATTTCGCGGATATGATCCGGCGTTGTACCGCAGCAACCACCCACGATATTGAGAAATCCGCTGGTCAGGAAATCCTTGATCTGATGTCCCATGTGATGCGGCGTTTCATCGTATTCACCAAACTGATTCGGCAATCCGGCATTGGGATAAGCAGAGATATAAAAAGGAGCTTTCGAACTCAGCTCTTCCAGATGCGGCCGCATCTCCTTTGCACCAAGCGCACAATTCAGTCCCACGCTGAGGATCTGCATATGCGACACAGAGTTTAAAAATGCCTCAACCGTCTGTCCGCTCAGTGTCCGTCCGCTGGCATCGGTGATGGTTCCTGAAATCATCACGGGCATATTGATCTTTCGCTCTTCGATGATGGACTGAATCGCAAACATCGCCGCTTTCGCGTTGAGTGTATCAAAAATCGTTTCTACAATCAGGATATCCGCACCGCCATCGAGCAATCCGCGCACCTGTTCGCTGTACGCTTCCACAAGATCATCAAATGTGACCGCACGGAAACCGGGATCATTCACATCCGGACTCAAAGAAGCAGTACGGTTCGTTGGACCTATGGCACCGGCCACGAATTTCGGACTACCATTGGGATTGGATACCATCCACTCCTTTACAGCCTGCAGCGCCAGTTTGGCAGACTCCAGATTCAGCTCATAGGCGAGCTCCTCCATTTTATAATCTGCCAGCGATATACGTTGAGCATTAAACGTATTGGTCTCGATGATATCGGCACCGGCATTCAGATAATCTTTATGAATAGCCAAAATGATATCCGGGCGGGTCAGGCTCAGCAGATCATTATTTCCTTTCAGATCATGCGGCCAATCGGCAAAGCGTTTGCCACGATAGTCTGATTCTGTAAGGCTATAGCGCTGGATCATCGTGCCCATGGCACCATCGATAACCAACACACGACGCTCTAATTGCTGATGAATGGGGTGTACAGTCATATATCGTTTTTCAAGGTGGCCGGTAAAGAAAAAATCTCTCCCGGCTACCAGAAGAGATTTTACGTATTTACTATGTGAATATTCAGATCTTCCGGCACTTATCTACCCCTGCAAACTGCAGGACAGGATGTGGCACCTTCTGTCGCAGGATTATGGTCATTCGTAAGCGGCTTAGGTTTGAAGAGGATCGTTCGATTGGAACTTTACTGAAACGCCATCAACTTCAATAACTTTATTACCAGTGCATTACGCCAAACAACATGGGTTGCCAAGGCATCATCGGGCTCAGTCCCTCCACCTTTCTTGATAAGTCGTATTAAAGAACGCAGCGCAAATATAGGGTATTTACCGCCCACGAGGAAAGGAATCCTGAGTAAAACATTGTTTATTTAATCTAAAAAACAGAGATGATGTTGATGGGAAAATTACCTTTGCACCCTCATAAAATGTACGAATGAAACGATTGAAAAACCTGCTCCTGCTCTATATCTTCTTGCCTTCCCTTCTCCTTGCTCAAACTGAGGAACGTCCTTTTGCTCTCGGAATATGGGGAGGATCTACTCAATACAACGGAGACCTGGGAAACGGGTTTTACGGTAGCAGCGGACAGGACGCCCATCTGCATTTTGGACTTTCAGCGGCCTGGTATATTGCGCCGCATTTTGACTTCTCCATGAATTTTACAGGAGGTACAATCGGTTTTCAGGAAGATCAGCTCAAGAATTTTGAGGCTGATCAGCTTCAGTGGAACAGCCATATGCGGGTGAGTCTTTTTAAATCTGACCGGTTCAAGTTAAATCCATATGGTTTTGCCGGTATCGGCATCAGTTATTTGAGTAATCTGAGAAACCCCGGCACTGATTTCTTTTTTCCTTTCGGGATTGGATTGAAGTACCGTCTCACGGATCGCATCAACCTGCATCTTCAGGAAACGTTCGCCTACACGGATCATGACAACCGCGACCAGGAAGCAAAAGACAACTCAGACGCTTTTCTGATGCACAGCATTGGGGCTACCTGGAACTTCGGCAAGCTGAAGGACTCCGACAATGACGGTGTAAATGATAAAAAAGATAAGTGCCCCGGCACTCCGGCCAATACGCCCGTTGATGAAAACGGATGCCCGCTTGATCGTGATGGAGATGGTATTCTCGACATCAGCGATCTCTGCCCGGATGTAAAAGGCGCGAAGTCGGCACAGGGATGCCCGGATAAAGACGGTGACTCGGTGGTGGATTCACTCGACAAATGCGTTGATATACCGGGCATGGTTTCCACCGATCCTGCCCTGAACGGATGTCCTGATCGTGACGGAGATGGTATAACGGATGCGGATGACCGTTGTCCGGATACGAAAGGTACGAAGGAGTTGTTTGGTTGTCTTGACAGTGACAGCGACGGAGTAATTGATCCCGAAGATAAATGTCCGGACGTGAAAGGAGTTACAGCAAGCGCCGGATGTCCGGAAGACACTACGCAGAAAGGCGGAACCAGGGAAGCACCTGTACCGGTCGTTCAGCCTGTCTATTTCACTACTGCAAGCGCGGAACTGTCAGCTGAAGCAAAAGCTATTCTGGATAATGCAGCTGACCTACTGAAAGCAAACAAAGGTTATCAGCTTGAAATTAACGGACACACCGACAATACAGGGACAGAAAGAAACAACGAGTCACTATCTGCAACACGGGCAAAAAATGTACGCGCTTACCTGCTGAACAAGGGAGTCAGCAGCAAACAACTGCGCTACGCAGGATTTGCAGATAAACAACCGGCTGCATCCAATGACGATGAATCTACCCGGAAACTCAATCGTCGTGTTGAATTCAATCTGATCACCAAATAAAAATCTGCCTGATTAGCATATGCCGTGTTCGAAAATAAAAAAGCGAACACGGCATTTTCTTTTAGAATGGACTACTACCTGATTTATAAACCCTATGGTGTGCACTCGCAGTTTAAACCGGGAGAAGGACAAGCGGGACTGGGTACATTACACGATTTTCCGAAGGATGTTTATCCCGTTGGCCGGCTGGACGCCGACAGTGAAGGTCTGCTCTTGCTGACCAATGATTCCCGTGTAAATCAACTTCTGCTCAATCCCAAACATGCACATCCACGCACCTATTACGTACAGGTTGAAGGGATGATAACCGACGAAGCCATACAGCAGCTAAACAAAGGCGTAACGATCTCCATTGACGGAAAAAAACATCATACAAAGCCGGCACACTGTGAACACATAACACCTCCTCCTTTGCCTGAACGCCACCCGCCCATCCGTTTCCGAAAAACAATACCGGACAGCTGGATCTCACTTACCATCACAGAAGGTAAAAACAGGCAGGTACGAAAGATGACTGCGGCAGTAGGATTTCCAACGTTAAGACTGGTAAGAGTGAAGATTGGCAAACTGGAGATGCAGGATATGGAATCAGGAAAAGTCCAGCGCATAGACCGAGACGAATTGTATGCAGCATTGATACGACCTTTCAAATCGAACACTTGAAAAAAATCACCATATTTGAATATGAAAAACGCCATAAAATTATCCATGGTTTTACCGGCACTAGTGCTTGCAGGATTTGCAGCAATTGCCCAAACCCTCACTCCTGAAACACTCTGGAAACTTGGA
>JBIIHN010000129.1:0-5441 GCA_044235745.1 Bacteroidia bacterium | reverse complement strand
TTTAAAAATTATCCGGGATTCCCCAAACCGTCCAACTTCCCGGTTTACACTGACTATCTCGCTGCAATCAATCCTTTCCTCCTCACAAATTACTATGATTCACTCACCCTGTACCACGGACAAGCTGCGTCCTATGCCAATTCGGTAGGGAGTCCGCTGAATCAAAACGCCGCCATGTTCATGCCGGGCACCTATGCCTTCGATTCCGCACTTGCAGCGATCACATCGCGGGAAACTTTTTCACAGGGCGGATCGAAATTCTATGATAAATCAGCATTGTACCACGTTCACGGAGAATACAAGTTCGACATTAAAAGTTTCAAGTTCACTACCGGAGCCAACTTCCGGCAATACCTTCCCAATTCGCGCGGAACAATTTTCAGCGATACCGGAACAGTGGTGATCCGCAACTCAGAATTCGGCGTTTACGCAGGCGTTGAAAAGAAAATCGTGCAGGAAAAATTAAAGTTGAGCGCGACAGTGCGGATGGATAAAAATGAAAATTTCGACCTGCTGGTCTCTCCGGCATTCTCAGGAGTATATACCCCGGATGATAAAAACACATTTCGTGTTTCCTTCAGCTCTGCCATTCGCAACCCCACCCTTGCGGATCAATACCTGTACTACCGTGTAGGAAGAGCGGTCCTCATTGGCAACCTCAATGGCTTTGACTCACTGGTCACCTTACCATCTCTCTTCAATGGTTTAAATTACCAGAACATCGACACACTGGATTACTTCAATGTAAATCCGGTCCGGCCGGAACAGGTGCGAACCATTGAGGCAGGATATCGCACAACACTATTCGACCGGCTGTTTATTGACATGAACGGATACTACAGTGTTTACACCGACTTCATCGGTTATAAACTTGGCGCCGATCTGGATATTCAGCCCTTCCAGCCCTTGCCGATCACGCTCAATAATATTTACCGTGTTGCCACCAACTCAGCAGATGTAGTGACCACACGAGGATTTACAATCGGAGCGAACTATTACTTCTCCAGATTCTACACGGTGAGCGGAAACTGGTCGTGGAATGAACTTGACCGCCGAGGATCAGACGATCCGCTGATACCCGCGTTTAACACGCCACGCAATAAATTCAACCTGGGTCTTGCCGGCAGCCAGATCGACAATTTCATCGGCTCCAACTGGGGATTCAACATCAACTACAAATGGGTAAAAGGATTTCTGTTTGAAGGATCGCCACAATTCACCGGTGAAATAGAAGATTATGGATTGGTAGATGCGCAAATCAGCAAGCGTTTCACGGATGTAAAAACGACGTTAAAAGTAGGCTGCTCCAATATTCTGAATAACCTGCACTATGAAGTGTACGGCGGACCACTGATCGGACGTTTGCTTTACCTGCAATTGCTGGTAGAACTGAATTAAAGCGGATCCACATCGATCTGTAAAATCAGTGACCGGTTTTCTGGTTTCTGCCTGAACTCCGTCAATGCCACCATCAACTGATTTTTAACGTTGGCCACCGAAAGTGTCTTCTCTACTTTGAGCAATAAATGACGCTGATACAGATTTCTTACTCTGTTCACATACGGAATCGTAGGACCTAAAACGCGTTTAGAAAACGTCTTTCTCAACGCATTGCCCAATTCAGTCGCCATGCGGTCGAGTTGCTTTTCATCACGCGCCTTCAACCGGATTTCAATCAAACGAAAATACGGGGGATAAGAAAACTTGTAGCGCTCATTCAGTTCGTGCATATAAAAGCCTCTGTAATCATGTTTCATCACATATGAAAGGACAGGATTTTTCACATCATACGCCTGAATCAGCACTCTGCCATGCGCCTTGCGGCCTGCCCGGCCACTCACCTGCGCGAGGAGCTGAAAACCGCGCTCATGCGCTCTGAATTCCGGAAAATGAAGAATCGAATCGGCGTTCAGAATCCCCACCAGCTGCACTTTATCGAAGTCGAGACCCTTGGTCACCATTTGCGTACCCACCAGCACATCCACCTCACCCGACTCAAAGCGAGAAATGATCTGCTGATAGCCGGACTTGGACCGGGTAGTATCGAGATCAAGACGGGCGATGGTTATTTCGGGAAAGATCAGCTGCAACTCCTCTTCGATCCTCTCGGTACCATAACCTTTCATCCGGATATCCTGATCACCGCAGGCACCGCACTTCTTCGGAACGGAAGAAACATAACCACAATAATGGCAACGCATCTCATTCTTGTATTTATGATAGGTCAGTGACACATCACAATTCACACATAAAGGAGTCCATGAGCAGGTATTGCACTCAAAATACGGAGCGAAACCACGACGATTCTGAAAAAGAATTACCTGCTGATGCTCATCAAAAGCACGTTTCATTTCATCGAGCAAGCGATTAGAAAAATGTCCACTCGCCTCCTTTCTCTTCCGTGCCTCTTTCATATCGACCAGCGCCACCTCCGGCATTTCCAATTCAGCATGGCGTTTCTCCAACGTAACGAGCGCATACTTTCCGCTAAGTGCATTGAAATACGTTTCGAGTGAAGGCGTAGCGGTTCCCAAAATCACTTTAGCATCCTGTTGCGCTGCCATGACCACCGCACCATCGCGCGCATTGTATCGCGGCGCAGGATCATCCTGTTTAAACGAATGATCATGCTCTTCATCCACAATCACCAGCCCCAAACGGGCGAACGGCAGGAACATCGCAGAGCGTGCACCGATGACCAGTTTACCTTTGGAAGCAGGATGATCATTATCATCCAGAATTTTATTCCATACCTCCACCCTTTCCTGTTCATTAAAACGCGAATGATAAACGAGCAGGCGATCACCAAAATGTCGCTGTAAACGGGTAATCAGCTGCGTGGTAAGGGCGATCTCCGGCAAGAGATAAAGGACCTGTTCTCCTTTTGAAAGCTGCTCCTCGATGAGATAAGTATACACCTCGGTTTTACCGGAAGAAGTAACGCCATGCAGCAACACTACTTTATGCTGATTAAAAGCATCATGAATACCTTCCAGCGCCTGCTGCTGCCAGTTATTGAGCGTATTCAATGGTTTCAACGGACCCTCATATCTGCCTACACGATCATCACGCTGACTAAACACTTCCAAAACTCCCTTTTTCACCAGAGCCTGCAAGACCGGGAGATTCGCACCTGCTTTTTTCAACAGGAATGACTTATTCACATCAATAGCACCATCCAGACGGGTAATCTGCAGGAAAGCCATCAGCAGATCCACCTGCCGCGCAGCACGTTTGGGAAGACTATTGAGCAAATCATTCAAGGCCTCATCAGAAGAATAAGCGGCAGCAAGACGCACACGGTCGACAAAACGGGGTTTAACACGTTCCTCCATCTCCTCCCGCACCATGATAATATTTTTCATCACCATATTCTTCAGCACCGGCATCACGTGTTTAAGCGATAAGATTTTGCTGACATCGCTGATCGAAAGTTCCGATTGCATCTCCAATGCCTCCCAAACCAGATACTCCCGATCAGTTAACTGTGATAAATCACCATCAAACATCTCGTTTCTGACAATGCGGGACTCACTCTGCAGTTTCAGTGCGGAAGGCAGTGCTGCCGCCATCACATCACCCGGAAAACAGAGATAATAATCGCTGATCCATTTCCAGAACTTAAACTGATAATCGCTGATCACCGGACGTTCATCCAGTTTATCCAGCACCTCTTTCACATCATATCCGGACGGAGCCTGTTCGTGCAGGCGCTGTACGATCCCGGCATACACCTTTTGTTTTCCGAACTGAACCACCACTCTATGCCCGGGAGAAATATCTGCAACAAGATCATCCGGCAAGGCATAGGTAAAAACGTCCGGCAAAGGAAGTGGCAAGATCACATCAACAAACATCTGTTTCTTAATCGCCATATAAAATCAGCTTTTGTCCAGCCAGCCTTTTCTCCAGAAAACCAACAGCTGAATAATCACCACGACCAGCATAAAAATCATGACGGCGGGATATCCATACGGTGAATACAACTCCGGCATATTCATTGGCAATTGTTCGCCGGTTACCGGATCAGTCATTGAAAAGTTCATCCCATATACCCCAACGATAAAGGTTAGCGGGATAAAGATCGTTGAGATAATGGCCAGTACCTTCATGACCTGATTGAGGCGATTGCTCACATTAGAAAGATAGATATCCATCAGCGAAGCGACAATCTCCTTATAACTTTCCACAAGGTCCATTACCTGAATGGTATGATCGTACGTATCACGAAAATACCGGAGTGTCTGATCACTCAAAAAAACATCAGAAGACCGAAGGATATCATTGATCTTATCCCGTTCGGCGAAGATCGTCCGACGGAAAACGATCAGCTGACGTTTAATCACCTGTATTTTCTGAATAGAGGTTCTTGTAGGTCTGTTAAACAGCTCGTCCTCCAGATCGTCGAGTTGTTCACCGATTACCTCGAGAATCGGAAAGTAAGTATCCACGACCGAATCAAGTAATGCATACATCAGATAATCGGAGGATGACGAGCGAAGATGTCCCTTTCCGGTACGGATGCGACTTCTCACCTGCTCAAACAGTTCATCATAATTTTCCTGAATAGTAATCACGATATTCTTAGTCAGGAAAAGCGACAACTGCTCATTTTTAAACTGATGCTCCTTAGCAACCGACAAAATACGGGTAACAACAAAGAGATGATCATCGTACTCTTCGAGTTTGGGCCGCTGATAGGTATTGATCACGTCTTCCATCTCCAGACGGTGGATGCGGAACATCTGACAAAAGTTCTCCAATAATCCCCGATCGCCAAAACCTTTCAGCTCCACCCAATGCAACATATCCGGCTGCTGATCAATACGGCTTTTGACGGCCGCCAGATTTTCCATAGGGGACTCAAACAAAGTTTGGGAATTAAAAGAAGTCACGAATAATTTCGGCGCGACGGCATCTTCAGAAATGGTAATCACACCGGGAGCTGCACCCGGAGATGTCCGCTTATGTTTCCATAATCGAAGCCGCAGATTGATCCCTGTTCTGTTCCTATGCATGTCCGTCAAAATTAGTTGATCTGCGCTATCCTTCGCTACCATTTGAAAACCGGTTATACACGTGCCCATTAAAACGCCACCGCTTTGAACCCAAATGTTTCATCCACAAACGAATAACCACCGAGTCATCTCAACATACCTGAAATAATGCTAATATCGCCCTGTAAATGCAACAAAACTGGTACGAATCCTGGTTCGATTCAACATATTATCACCTGCTCTATCAGCATCGGAATGAAGAAGAAGCGGAGAATTTTCTTTCGCGCCTGTTGGACCGAACTCATCTTCCGGCCCCGTCAAACGTACTCGATTTAGCCTGTGGGAAAGGCCGCCATTCCAGATACCTTCACCACTGTGGCCATGATGTAACGGGCGTCGACTTATCACCGGAAAACATCAAATACTGCAGGCAGTTCGAAAATG
>JBIIHN010000128.1:0-5447 GCA_044235745.1 Bacteroidia bacterium | reverse complement strand
TTTCCCGCGAGCGATCGGCCTACGAATATCTGCCCGAATCGGTATCCGCATTTCCTTTTGGCAAAAAATTCCTCGAAATTCTTTCAAAAACAGGGTTTAAAAATACCAAAAGTGAGCCTTTGACGTTTGGAATAGCCAGTATCTACACTGCAGAAAAATGAACCTATTGCGCCGCCTCCTCCTGTTGTTACTGATAGCCGGCATTTCACCGGTTGTGCAGGCACAACGTATCAAGGTGAAGAATCTGGAGAAGTACGACAAGCAATGGATACATTTTGGATTTATGCTGGGCATGAATACCACTGATTTCCGGGTACAGCGTTCAGATGATTTTTACCGCTCCGATAGTGTACTTACCATCACGGCCGACGGACAACCCGGTTTCAACCTCGGCATCATCGCCAATCTGCACATAGGGAATAATTTCGACTTACGGTTTGTTCCTGATCTCGCATTTTCACAGCGTGACATCGAATACAAGATGACCACGAAGATCGGCCCTTCGGATATCGTAGTAAAAAAAGTAGAATCGACGTTTATCACCTTTCCGTTGGAGATAAAATTCAAATCCAACCGCGTCAACAACTACCGTTTCTACGCGATCGGCGGATTCAAATACATGATCGATCTGGTATCGCAGGCCAAGGTAGAAAACGACGAAGAACTCGTTAAACTCAACCGCACCGACTACGGATATACGATTGGCGTTGGCATGGACTTATATCTTCCGCTGTTCAAATTTGCCCCGGAGATCAAGATGTTTCAGGGAATCCCGAACGTACTGACCGCTGATCCTGCTGTTTACTCCACTACACTGCAGTCGTTACGCTCGCGGATTTTTACCATCTCTCTCACCTTCGAATAATGACGGTTTAATCACACCCGGCGAGCATGATCCATCGCGTAGAACTCGTGTTGCGGCCCGAAGAAGCCACCCGCGAGGAGATATTCCGGAAAAAAATCGCAGCCGCTCTGCATGTACCGGAGGGCGATATTCGCGACTACCGGCTGGAAAAACGATCCATCGATGCCCGGTCACGACAAGCGGTTTTCAGGTTGTTTTTTGATGTTGCTATCGGTGAGGCCTTACCGAAAAGAGCACACGAAGAGCGTGCCTATAAAAATGTAAATTCAGCGGCTCCAGTTCTGGTTATTGGTGCAGGTCCGGCAGGACTCTTCGCGGCCTTACGACTTGCCGAATGCGGATACAAACCAATCGTCATTGAACGAGGCAAGGATGTACGGGCACGACGCAGGGATCTTGCGGCCATCAATAAATCGGGGGAAGTGAATCCCGACTCGAACTACTGCTTTGGTGAAGGAGGGGCCGGTACCTACTCTGACGGCAAACTTTATACACGATCCGATAAACGCGGGAATGTACGGCGGACACTGGAAACGTTCGTTGACTTCGGCGCACAGCCCTCTATTCTGGTTGACGCGCATCCCCATATCGGCACCAACAAACTTCCGGGCATTGTTGCCGCCATGCGCGAACAGATCGAAGCCTGCGGGGGAGAAGTTCATTTCAATACCCGGCTCGAAGAAATTATTTTTGACAGTAACCATCAGCTTCAGGGAGCAAGAGTGCAACAAATCCCATCGGGAACAACCATAACGCTCACTGCCGGAGCCCTGGTTCTCGCCACCGGACATTCTGCCCGGGACATTTTCCGGATGCTGCACCGACAGGGGATTCTCATCGAAGCCAAGGATTTTGCATTGGGCGTTCGAATTGAACATCCGCAAGCGCTGATCGACTCTATTCAATATCACTGTGACGTACGGTCAGACTATTTACCGGCGGCGGCTTACAGTCTCAGCGGACAATTCAGCGGTCGCGGAGTTTATAGTTTCTGCATGTGTCCGGGCGGTATCATTGCTCCGGCAGCCACGGCACCCGGAGAAGTAGTAGTAAACGGATGGTCACCTTCGAAAAGGAACAATCCTTTTGCCAACTCCGGTCTTGTTGTCAGTGTTGGCGGCGATGATTTTGGTCCGTGGCAACAACACGGTCCGCTGGCGGCCATGGAATTTCAGGCAGCCATTGAAAAAGCATGTTTTGTCGCCGGTGGCGGAGCCCTCAAAGCCCCGGCGCAGCGGATGACAGATTTCTGTGAAAAGCGCGGAGCCGGCAACATCGGCCCAACTTCGTATATACCGGGCGTTAGTCCTGTCTCCTTAGACGAAGTCCTCCCTGCAGCGGTTACCGATGCTTTACGGCAAGGACTCATCGGATTTGGAAAAAAGATGAAAGGATACTACACCCGTGAAGCCATGCTCATCGCCACCGAATCACGCACATCTTCACCGGTACGCATTCCCCGCGACAAGGAAAGCTGTATGCACCCGCAGATCAAAGGACTTTTCCCCTGTGCGGAAGGAGCAGGTTACGCAGGAGGAATCATCTCCGCAGCCATGGATGGAGAACGCTGCGCCGATGCCGCAATCCGATACTTAGAAGGATAATTCTTCGATCTGCGCCCCCGTTGCAGCGAGCGCCTTAAAAAACCCGGGAAACGATTTACTCACCTGACCCGGATCTTTCAATCTCACAACAGCACCCGAACACGCCAGCAACGACAAGGCCATCACCATCCGGTGATCGTGATACGCCTCAAAATTTACCGATGAAATTTTCTCTGCAGAAACACCCGAAACGACCTGCAAATAATCGCTGCCGATGATCACTTCCGCACCGGCCATCTCCAGCGATTCTTTCAGTGCCGACAGACGATCGGTCTCTTTCTGCCTCAGCGTTTGCAGACCTGTCAGTGTCAGTTTACGGCCCGCCACAGCAGCCATCACTGCAAAGGCCTGCGCCAGGTCGGGGGTAGCGAGAAAATCATACACAAACTCACGGTGAGGGATACCCGAAGAACGCAGCAACAGCCCATCTCCCTGCACCACCGTTGACACACCCCAATCCAGCATCAGCTCCGCCGCTGACTCATCACCCTGCCAATGGTCGAAGTGCAGCCCCTTCAGCAAGAGTTCCGAATGCGGGCAAAGCGCTGCCAACGCAAAGAAAAATGCAGCCGCTGACCAATCGGACGACACAGAAATATCCCGGGACGTATAATCCATTTCAGGAATAACGATCTGATCCGCTGTCACCAACACAGGAACACCGAAATAACGCATCATCGACGCGGTCATGGCGATGTAGGTAGCGGACACCATCTCACCGGTTGGCACGATGGTCAGTCCACCCGGCAAGCGAGGACCGATCAACATCAACGCAGAAACAAACTGACTGGAAACGGACGCATCCACCCGATGAACACCTCCGGACAACGCACCACCCCTGAGCTTCAGGGGAGGAAAACCATCTGTACCGGCATAATCAATTGAAGCTCCCATTGAACGCAGCAAATCCACCAGCACCCTCACCGGTCGTTCCATGAGACGGGGTGAGCCGGACAATACACCCTGATGCTGCTGAAGTGTCCGCAGCGCCAATAAAAACCGGAAGGTCGTACCCCCTGCGCCCGCATCTTCAATAGCAGCAGGATGATCAATGCACTGTTTCAACAAACGGGTATCATCCGCCACCGATAAATTTGCAATCTCAAACGGAGTGCTGCACAAAGCCTGAATGATTAACGCGCGATTGGACACACTTTTTGAAGCCGGCAAATCAACAGACCCTTTCAACGGCAAACCGGGAAGCTGAACAGACATCACCCTCATGATCGCGCACCGTTAGCCAACAACACCCGACGAAGCAGATCAACATCGCGAAGCAACACAAACTCACAACGACCGGGACCGGTCACGAAACTAAAGCCCATTTCACCGGAACGATTTTTTTTATCCAGCCACATCCACTCAACCAGGCGATCAGCCGAAAAAGCAGAAAGGTCGGGTTTACCGAACCAATGAGAAAGAGAACTTCTGATATCTTCAATTGCGGCTTCTGATAACAACTGCAGCGCAAACGCCAGTTCCGATTCCAGCATCATCCCCATCGCCACGGCACGGCCGTGTGAAAGAGGAATCTGCAGATCTTCCATCGCTGAAGATTCTATAGCATGACCGATCGTATGACCGAAGTTTAATTTTTTACGCACACTCTTCTCCAGCGGATCATCCTGCACCACGGCAATTTTTACTTCCTGAATGGCCGCAAGGTGTAGCGAAACCACATCCCGGCTCAACCCATCCCGTTGCAGCAGCGACCACAAGGAAGCATCTGCAATCAACGCATGTTTCACCACTTCCGCACAACCGGAGAGCCACTCATCATCGGGCAACGACTTAAAAAAACACGGATCGGAATAAACACCCAATGGAAAAACAGTAAGACCTACACGATTCTTCGCACCGTACAGATCAACGCCTGTTTTACCACCGATGGCAGCATCTACCTGTGCCAAAAGCGAAGTCGGCACATTGAGAAAAGGGATTCCACGGAGATAAGTGGCCGCCACAAATCCCCCAAGATCGGATACCATGCCACCGCCCAGATTTACGAGCAGACCATTACGGGTCATTCCCAATCGCGTCATTTCCTGCCAAACTGATACGGCAACATCAAGGTTCTTGGATGACTCGCCGGCGGGTACACAAAACACGTTCGCAGCCGAAAAAACCGGAGCCGCCTCCAGCAGTAATGGATAACAACAGCGGAAGGTCTGATCATCGCAAAGCACCAATATCTGCTGAAAATTCCGGGTTGAGAGATCCAGGTTCAGCGTGGAAAGTGCACCGGACCCGGTCACAATCCGGTGATCAAATAAAGAATATTCAACGACAGCCATCAGAAGGGACGAAGTTACGAGGAAAACCGTTGATCACCGAGTGTTACAGCTACAGCAATTTTTCAATCTGAAAGACAGGTAAATAGGACGCCACCTGATGAAAAAGATGATCCCTGACATTTTCCTGTAAGGATTGGACTACCTATCTTTGAACGTGCTAATGGAATCCCCTCCAAAGATCTCCTTCGATCATCTCGAAAACTCCTTCGCCTTCAGAAGCGACCGCGAAATACAACGTGCCTACTGGTTATTCAAAGCCATCAGTTTTCCCACCTTCGTCAAGTACGGCAGCCATCTGGCTGAATTCTCGCTGCGTTACCATCTCCCGATTAAATCCCTCATCAAGCTCACCATCTTCCGTCATTTCTGCGGCGGAGAAGACATCAACGAGTGCGGCTACACCATCCGGCGATTAGGAGAGTTAGGCGTAGGCTCGATACTCGACTACTCTGTTGAAGGCAAAGAAGAAGAAGTAGAATTTGACCATAGCTGCGAAGAAATACTGGCGACGGTAAAACGCGCGGCAGGAGACCCCAACATACCGTTCAGTGTTTTTAAAGTAACAGGTCTGGCGCGGTTTGCCTTACTGGAAAAAGTCAGTTCGCGGGAGGCACTCAGTTCAGAAGAAGCTGCAGAATACAGCAGGGTGAAGGACCGTGTCCGCCGGATCTGCGAAGAAGGACA
>JBIIHN010000127.1:0-5464 GCA_044235745.1 Bacteroidia bacterium | reverse complement strand
TGAAGCAACCACCAGCAAGGTAGGCGAAGATCAGATCTTCTATTGCAATCAGCGTGGTATTTCAGCGGAGGATGCAGTGAACCTGATTGTGAACGGTTATTGTAAAGAAGTGTTCAATCAGCTGCCGATGGAATTTGCTGTGGAGGCACAGAAACTGCTGGCCATCTCTCTGGAGGGTTCGGTTGGATAAGAGTTGATCAGCTTTAATATTCATAAAAAAAGAAAGTAATACATCATGTTATCTATAAAAAATCTACAGGCTTCCGTTGAAGGTAAGCAGATTCTGAACGGCCTGAATTTCGAAGTGAAACCGGGTGAAGTACATGCCATCATGGGTCCGAATGGATCCGGAAAAAGTACGCTGGCTTCTGTATTGGCCGGTCGGGAAGAATACGAAGTAACCGGAGGAACCGCCAGTTTCATGGGCGAAGATTTGCTCGAGATGTCACCCGAGGATCGTGCCCGTATGGGTATCTTCCTGGCATTTCAGTATCCGGTGGAGATTCCCGGCGTGAGCAATGCCAATTTTCTCAAGACTGCCGTGAATGAGGTGCGTAAAAGCCGCGGTCTGGAAACGCTGGATGCGAAAGAATTTCTGAAGCTGATGAACGAAAAAATGAAACTGGTGGAGATGGATAAAGCCATGACCCAGCGTTCGGTGAATGAAGGATTTTCAGGTGGAGAAAAGAAGCGGAATGAAATTTTTCAGATGGCCATGCTGGAGCCTAAACTAGCTATACTTGATGAGACAGATTCCGGTCTTGATATCGATGCGCTGCGTATCGTGTCAAATGGTGTGAATGCGCTCCGTAATGCGGAACGTTCGTTTATCGTGATTACTCACTATCAGCGATTGCTCGATTATATCGTTCCTGATTTTGTGCATGTGTTGTACAAAGGCCGGATTGTGAAGTCGGGTACGAAGGAGCTTGCATTGGAGCTGGAAGAAAAGGGATACGATTGGATTAAAGAAGAAGTAGCTGTTAACGCCTGAAGATGTCAACCACTGTAACATTAAATACCATTACCGGTGCTTTCGTACAGGAGGCAGAGGTGATCAACGATCTCATCGGACCACAGCCCGATGCCGTGCGTGAAATCCGCCGAAAGGCAATGGAAGATTTTATCGCTGCCGGTATTCCTACGAATCGTCATGAGGAATGGAAATACCTGAACCTTTCTTCTATCACGTCAGGAGGGTATAAAGCCGTTCGTCCGGAGGAGGCAGGTGTGCTTACCACAGCCGATGTACGGAAATATTCATTGGCCGGTAGCGATGCCATTGTTTTTGTCATTGAGAATGGTGTGCTGAATCCCTTGCTCTCGGATTTTTCGAAACTGCCTGAAGGACTTACCATCGGCACCCTGAGCAGTCTTTCCGGCGAGCCTTGGGTGACTGAACACTTGTTCCGGCATGCTGAAACAGTACAGGAGCCGTTTGTTGCGCTGAACACCCTTTTGAGTATCGATCCGCTGGTGTTGATGGTTGCTCCGAAAACGAAAATTGAAACACCGGTTCAACTGGCCATCGTTGCTGTACCGGGTGCTGATGCCCGCATGATCTCACCGCGTATCCTTGTGGTGGCCGGCGATCATTCCGAATGTACCATCATGGAAAGTTACCATACTCACGGCAACGGTGTACCGACATTTACCAATGTTGTTTCAGAAGTGGTGATTGGTGAGGGTGCCCGTGTTCATTATACCAAGGTGCAGCAGGAAAATAAGGAGGCTGTTCAGATTAATTATCATAAAGTAAATCACGCCTCCAACAGTTATGCGCACCTTACTACGCTCACGCTCGGCGGTGCGTTGGTGAGGAATAACCTGAACATCCGTCTCGACGGTCAGAACATAGATTCCTATCTCAACGGCCTTTACGTGCTGGATGGAACACAGGTGGTCGACAATCATACATTGGTCGATCATGCGATGCCGCATTGCCATAGCAATGAATTGTACAAAGGCATTATCGATGATAAGGCGCAGGGTGTGTTTAACGGAAAGATCTGGGTTCGCCCCGATGCGCAGAAGACCAATGCGTATCAGAGCAATAAGAATCTCCTCTTGAGCAACGAGGCATCTATGAACGCCAAGCCGCAACTCGAGATTTACGCGGATGATGTGAAGTGCAGCCATGGAGCGACCACCGGTCAGCTCGATGAAGAAGCCTTGTTTTATCTGCGTGCGCGAGGAATCGGTGAAGGAGTTGCCCGTGCATTGCTGAATCATGCCTTTGCAGCCGATGTGATTGAGCAGATTGAAAATGAAACTATCCGTCAGCAGCTGTTAACGCTGCTGGAAGGAAAACTGACAGCCATGGCGGCAAAATAGTCACCGGAATGTTTAATGTGCAGCAGATACGAAATGATTTCCCGATTCTGAAGGAGACTCCTTATGGAAAGCCATTGGTCTATTTTGACAATGCTGCCTCTTCACAGAAGCCCAGGGTGGTTATTGATGCGCTGGTAAATTACTACACACATAGCAATGCAAATATTCACCGCGGCGTACATTATCTTTCACAGAAAGCGTCTGCTGCGTTCGATGAAGTAAGAGTAAAAGTGCGTGACTTTATTCACGCGGCTGACGAACGCGAGATCGTATTTGTGAAGGGTACCACTGAAGCCATTAATCTGGTAGCATCTACCTTCGGAAGAGCGAACCTGCACAAGGGCGATGAAGTATTGATTTCGGCCATGGAGCATCATAGTAATATTGTTCCCTGGCAGATGATTTGTGAGGAGAGAGGAGCAGTTTTGAAAGTGATCCCGATGAACAATGCAGGTGAACTGATGCTTGAACAACTGGATCAACTCCTCACCGAAAAAACGAAAATTGTTTCTATCGTTCACATATCCAACTCACTCGGCACCATTAATCCGGTGAAAGAGGTGATCCGCAAAGCGCATGCGAAGGGAATCCCCGTGTTGGTGGACGGAGCTCAGAGTACGGCGCATACCCGTATTGACGTGCAGGAGCTGGATGCGGATTTTTTTGCGTTCAGCGGGCACAAAATTCTTGGACCTACCGGAGTAGGTTGCCTGTACGGGAAACTGCATCTGCTGGAAGCAATGCCTCCATATCAGGGAGGTGGAGAGATGATCCATTCAGTAACGTTCGAAAAAACGAGTTATAACGAAGTACCTTTTAAGTTTGAAGCCGGTACACCCAATATCGCGGATGTGATTGCGTTGGGTGCTGCCATCGATTACTGGAATACCCTCGACCGGGAAGCCGCGGAAGCCTGGGAACTGGAGTTGCTGAAGTATGCAACCCAACTGCTCAGTGAGATTCCCGGTGTTCGGTTCATCGGAACAGCCGCGCAGAAAGCATCAGTAATCTCCTTTGTATTAGAGGGGGTGAACGCATTGGATGCCGGAATGTATCTGGATACGAAAGGTATTGCAGTGCGTACCGGCCATCATTGTACAGAACCGGTGATGATCCATTATGGGATTCCGGGAACTTTACGTGCTTCATTTATGTTTTATAACACCAGAGAAGAAGTGGACCAGCTTGCGCTGCAGTTACGCAATGCCATTTCTTTTCTCCAACCACACGTAAACGCATGATGACGATAGCAGAAGCCGAAAAGGAAATCGTTGAAGACTTTGCGCTCTTTGATTCCTGGGAGGAAAAATACCAGTATATCATTGAATTAGGACAGAAATTGCCGGTGTTGGATCAGGCGTACAAAACGGATGCTTTTAAAATAAAAGGTTGTCAGAGTTCGGTATGGTTGAGGGGCTTTGAACAGAAAGGATTACTGTACTTTCAAGCCGATAGTGATTCAACATTTGTGAAAGGGGAGATCGCGTTACTGATTTACCTGCTTTCAGGAAGAACACCGGAAGAAATACTTGAGGCCAAACTGGAATTCATCGATCAGATTGGTTTACGGCAACACATCGCCGTTACACGTGCCAATGGATTGGCATCCATGATAAAACAAATGAAAACCTATGCCCTCGCTGTTTCATCTGTTCAGAGATAAATTCGATAAGCAAGAGCCGGAACAACAAGCTATGGCTGAAACTGACCACATACCAGCGGTAAAACCCCTGCGTGAGCGGGTGATAGATGTCCTGAAAACCTGTTATGATCCGGAGATTCCGGTCGATATCTGGGAGCTGGGTCTGATCTATGAAATCAATATTTCAGATGGGAATGATGTACATATTCTCATGACACTTACCTCTCCGGCTTGTCCGGTTGCAGAAACGCTGCCGCCTGATGTAGAGCAAAAAGTACGCGATATTCCGGATGTCAATACTGCGAAAGTAGAAATCACCTTCGAACCACCCTGGGAGAAGGAAATGATGAGTGAAGAGGCCAGACTGGAGCTGGGGATGTGGTGATAAGGTTATTCATTCACTAATGCAGTAAGTGGTAGTTAGGGATGTTATAAAAGGTATAAAAGTTATAAAAGTTATAAATGTTTGAAGGGTTATAATAGTTTGAAGGGTTATAATAATTAGAAGGGTTATGAAAGTTTGAAGGGTTATGAAAGTTATAAGGGTTATGAAAGTTATAAGGGTTATGAAAGTTTGAAGAGTTATGGATGAAAGGAGAGTTGGTTTGGTAGTTTTTAGTTGTTTGTTTTGTGGGTGGTAGCGAGTGTTTTGATGTTTTATTTTTGTGAAAGCATAATCAGCGGGAAATTCAGGAAGGGAGTGATCTCTGTTTGGTAAATAAGAAAATAATGTAAATCTCTAATTCGGCAGATGAGTGAAATAATCAATAAAGTAGCAGAGAGCGGATTGGTTACGATTAATCTGGAAGAGTATTATCCGGAGGGTGAACGGGTCGCTTTCGATATTTCCCCGCTTCTTTTGGAGGGATTACTGCTTCGGGAAAAGGATTTCAGAGAATTTGTTGCAGGCCATGACTGGTCGGCATATGCTGGTAAGTATGTAGCCTTGTACTGTTCTACAGATGCCATCATTCCCCAGTGGGCCTGGATGCTGTTGACGGTTGCATTACAGCCCTTCGCATTAAAGGTAGTGGTTGGTGATCTTGCACAACTCGATGTGGTGCTATTTGAAGAGTTGATATCAGCGCTCTCAATAGAGGATTTCCGCGATCGCCGGATTGTCATTAAGGGGTGTAGCGGAAAACCGGTTCCTCTTCAGGCGTATTTATCGCTCACCGCAAAGCTCCGTCCGGTTGTTAAGAGTATCATGTACGGTGAGCCGTGCAGTACCGTTCCGGTTTATAAGCGTGCAAAGGCAGGAGAAAACTGATGCTTCCCGGCGCCGGTTTGTTCCGCCCAAAGTACAACAGCTTAGCCGATAAATAATTCTTATTTTCGCTGAATACTATCTGACGCATGAAAAAATTCCTGTTTCTTCTGATGAGCTTAATGCCACTCCTTGCATCTGCTCAAAAACTGGTGGAAAAAGATCCCACTACCCCGGATGTTTTCATCAATGTGGAGGAGATGCCTGAATTTCCTGGTGGC
>JBIIHN010000126.1:0-5479 GCA_044235745.1 Bacteroidia bacterium | reverse complement strand
AACAGATAAAATCTTCTGTTACAGTCTATCCGAATCCGGCAACAAATCAACTTGTCATCACCTTTCCTTCAGCAACTTTTGAATCACTTGAATTGCAAACCGGCAAAGGCCAACGTCTGCAGCATGTGGCTGTCTCTGACCAACAGCATTTTCACGTCATCGATGTAACGGGCCTTTCCGCAGGCCATTATATCTTAACACTGTCAGGAAGGCAAAACATCCGGCATCTTCCTGTCGTTATCGAGTAATAAAAACGGGGCTGCGAAAAAACTGAAGCGACGGCCTTCAACGTACGCTGCGGACAGGCACGAAAGGAACTGCCGGTTCAGCAGCGATCATGCGACAGAGCGCAAAAAGTAATTTATCGGGTAATTGTTTCAACAGCCATCGGTCCAGCTGTGTACGCAACCGGGCAAGTTCATCGATCAATTCTACCGATGTCATACACCGTACATTCTTCGCCGCAGCATAGGCTGAACAGGCATCATCAATCATTTCCCTGTCGTACCAGGAAACTATCAGGCCACTATTGGCGCCTACCATACGCATCCGCTCAGCGCAAACATCTATAGCAGCAGTAGTAAGCGGCTGTTCGGGCGCAATAAGATGAACCAACAACGTATCAGGTTCTTTTTCCTGCTGCCCGGCAGGCATAGTAACCAGCAACTCCTCCACACGGTGAACTTCGTCTTTCAATCGTTCAATCGCCGCATCCTGCAACCGAAAAAGCGACTTGATGATCCGACGGTAAATCAACGGGTCACCATTCGCCAGCATAGAAATCTGCCGATGAATCTGATCGCGAAGTTCTTTACACCTATCCCCTGCAGGTTGTGAAGGTACAGGCAAGGCTGCCGGTTGTGGACGATTCATCCGAAGATGCATTAAATTTTCTGACGGACAGGATGGATCTGCTACCTGTAAAACATGTGCAGTAATATCCAAATCGCCTACAAGACGCACATAGCCACTCGTACGCAGACTTTTTACCAGGCTGAAGTCAAACTCAGCATAAGGAACATTCGTACGTATCCACTCAACAGAAATACTGTGCGGAGAAGGAAATCCGGTATCCGGATGATAGCAATAGTCACCATTGATCCTTCCGATATGAATCGTTGCACTTGCATCGGCCGGCATCAGAATAATATCTCCCCGCTGAAGCTCATGAACGGCCCTCCATGCCTGACGGGCAAATCGTGTAGCAACCCCCTGGTTTAACAGAGGAAACGCTGCTCTCAGATCCTCGAAGGAAGTATATGAGGAAAGGTCGCTCTTCAGGACCACCCACGACAAAAAGATACGACCTTCTTTCATAAAGAGGCGGTCATTTAACTGACCTTTACCGGAACGTACAAGATAGGTTTTCATACTTCGCTGCTTTATGTGTTTACACGGAAGGAATAACCGGTGATGGTGCGTTATACCGGGTCTTCTTCATCTTCAAAAAAGACTTATTCCATATCGCAGCAGAGGCCGGTGACTTCATTCGCTTCTCCACAGCCCCGGCAAACCATTCGAAGTCTTCGTAACTCCGATGTTGCTCATTGTATTCTTTTATCTGTCTCAGATAACTCTGAACAGCCTCATTCCTGTAAATCCTGAGCGTATGATAGCTGATAAAATCCGCATCTTTCATCGTCAGGATCTTTTCGCGAAACAAGCGGCCAATTGAATTAAAATGCCCCAGCAACTTATCCAAAGCTTTTTCATCCTGACAACCGAAATACAGCTGCTGAGCGGATAGGTTATTGTAATCAATCCGATAGAATAAATCGAGCATCATGGGGTCATCCATGAATTGCCGGTAAGATTGAATAACATAATCGCTGCGCTTGAGTTTATTCTGCAGATAAATGGTGCGCAGGGTTATAAGATGCGGAATCGCCACTAGCAATAGAGAAAGTGTAATGACTCCATAATCGCCGAAATACCAGGCGGCGATATCTATCAATGTATCGTTCATGCGTTGATGTTTTTCAGTTTATACGCCTTCTTACGAAAAGAGCGGCAGAAAGTTTCGACGGTTGTTATCCATCAATATCAGGGTTAGGAAAGGCCGTGGGTGAATGAGGAGATCAGCCCTTCGGTAAACGTCTGTAAAAAAACAACCGGAACGGCGTTGCCGCCATCCCGGTTGGTAAAAAGATTTTTAGAAGCAGGACCCTACTTCACCACCTCTACACGGTGTATGCCAGTAACGTCCTCCCCGCTCACCCGTACCACATATAAGCCCGCGCTGAAGCTGCTGATGTCAAGGCTTTGCCTCCAGGGACTGTCGATGATTTTTTCGCCCGGTATGTTGAAGATTTCGATGCGCTCAGGCCCGGTTCCTTCATATCCAAAGTTCAAAGTATCCTTCGCCGGGCCCGGGTATATGCAGTAAGTATATGATTATTGAAAAACAACAAACAACAGTTACCAATTTACGGTTGTCAACTGATGCCAATTCTGCAGCTTTTTTGAAAACACAAAAAAGCCGTTCCCGGCCTCCTGAAACGAAAAAAGGAGGGCTGATGACCCTCCTCCTTTCCGAACTCAATATTTTTATGCTTCAGCTGCTGTATCGAAAGGCTTCACATAAACGTATGACTTATCGTCAGACTTTTTACGGAACACAACGGTACCATCAACAAGAGCGAAGAGCGTATGGTCTTTACCAAGACCAACATTCTCACCCGGACGGTGTTTGGTACCACGCTGACGAACGATGATGTTGCCTGCGATTACTTTCTGGCCTCCGAATACTTTAATACCGAGGCGTTTGCTATGGGATTCGCGTCCGTTCTTGGAACTACCGACGCCTTTCTTGTGAGCCATGTTTTAAAACTTTAATGCTTTTGGATTAAGCGGAGATTTTTTCGATGTGGATTTTGGTGAGGGACTGGCGGTGGCCATTCATTTTCTGATATCCCTTACGGCGCTTTTTCTTGAAGATAAGCACCTTGTCACCCTTGAGATGGGAGAGTACCTTAGCAGAAACAGAAGCACCGGAAACCGTAGGAGCACCTACTTTCACAGCACCATTGTTATCCACGAGGAGCACCTCGTTAAAGGTAACGGAGTCACCTTCATTAGCTTCCAGACGGTGAACAAATACAGGCATGTTTTCCTGCACTTTAAACTGTTGACCGGCAATTGTTACGATAGCGTACATGATCTTAAACGTATTTCCCCTTTTGGGGAGGGCAAAGATACAACACCCTTTTGGAATTAACAAGTAGATGTGAAGAAATGAACTATTTTACATTATACATTGTTTTTCAAGTATTTAACAATTAGCATTCACAAGAATCAGCAGCAAAACCGGCAGTTTTCGGTCCCGGAAGGCGGATTGGCGGATCCACCGTACGGCGGACGGGAATTGGGGTTTAGGGGCATCCCTATTCTAAACGCGGCGTTAGCGGCGATAAGCAACGAGCGCGGTGAAGTCATTGTACCTACAGGTCGCATCCCGCATTTAATGCGGGATGTCGGTACTAAAAATCAATACTTCTTCGCGGCTCCCATTTTCAATTGTGAGAATTCGATCCGCGTCCGCCGTACGGTGGATCTGTCCAATCAGCGTTAACCGAAGGCGGATCAGCGTTCCCGTATCTTCGTTGAAGTACCAATGAAGTTATAGTAAAATACTTAACGCTTCCGCGTTGTTTTCAATCTTCAAAATAAAACACCTATACCTCTAACTAACCTTTCTGTTGATCAGCATCACACCACCCAGGATAGCCAGGAAGGCAACAAGATGCAATGGATGAAAAACTTCATGGTCGAAGAAGCCCCACAGCAGGGATACTACCGGCATGATGTAGGTCACTGCACTGGCAAAGAGTGGTCCGGCAATTTTCACAAGGTGAAAGTAAAGGATATTGGAGAGTGCTGTACCAAAGACAGAGAGCGTGACGAGACATCCAAACGCCCATGAGGCATCAGGTACGGTGTGGAAACGATCGAGGAAATCGGTAGTGAAGAGATAGATGCCGTAAGGAATACCTACAAATAGCAGTGAAACGGAAGAGATGAGTAAGGTGTCCTGGCCGGCAAGAAATGATTTAATGGTGTTTACACTGATGCCATAACAAAAGGTGGCAATCACAATCAGCATCGCAAAAAAAGCGTCGCTGTTGATTCCTCCGCCTGAACGAATGAAAATCAATCCGGCGGCGCCAAGAAATCCAATGCATACACCTAACATCTGCATCCATGTGAATTTTGAGCGGAAAAATAAAAGCCCGAGTATCATCGTGAAGACAGGCGTGAGTGAGTTCAACATACCTGCCAGATAAGAGGAGATGCGTGTTTGTGCCGTCGCGAAAAGAAACGCCGGAATTCCACTCCCCACTACTCCAACTACCGCCATGTACCGGGCTTTGTCGAACGTGAGGTCTCTGAATTTTCGTATGCCCATCGGAAAGGTTGCGATACAAGCCACCATCATGCGTATCGATGCTACCTGATCCGGACGAAATCCTTTCAGCCCCTGTTTCATCAAAATAAAAGAACTTCCCCAGATCAATGCCAACACGCCGAGCATGATCCACTTTAGGTTGTTCTTGTTTGAAACAGTTTCGTTTATCATCGTTTATTGTCCGGTTAATTCAGTCCCGTTCTTTGAACGGGATCAGAATTAACTCTATATTCTACTCAAGTTCTCTGAATTGAACCTGATCAGGAATTTTGATCCCGCTGTTCCGGCCGGACTTATCCCGTTCTTCGAACGGGACTGCATTCTTGATTCTGAATTCTGATCCCGCTCGCAGAGCGGGACTGAATTCCCATCATGACTACGTTCACTTCTTCTTCTCATGAAACGCTCCTTTGAAATCCGGATTTTCCTTCCGCTTCTGTGCATCAATTTCCCGTAGCATAACCTGTTTCTCTTCATAAGATGTCTCCTCAATGAATACATCTTTCGGCACCTTGAGTTGCTTTACTTTTTGTCCGATGAGCTTCTCAATTTTTCCAAGATGATATTCATCGGCCATCGTCACAAAGGTGATACTGTGTCCGGTTTTGAACGCTCGTCCGGTGCGACCAATACGATGCACGTAGTCTTCATAAATAACCGGGGTATCAAAATTCACTACATGGGTCACATCGGGAATATCAAGTCCGCGGGCGGCAAGGTCAGTGGTGATCAATAAACGTACCGGTTCATTGCGGAAACGCAGCATGGCATTTATACGGGTTTGCTGCGTTTTATTGCCGTGGATAGTGAGCACGTTCTCTTCACCATATTTTCGCTGCATATATTTTCCCAGACCTGTTGCATTCGCCTTTGTCTTGCAGAAGATGATGACTTTTTTCCAGTCGTTCTCCTGCTGCAATAATTTATCGAGTAAATTAATTTTTGATTTGAGATTGGGAATCGAATACCAGACCTGCGATACGGTTTCTGCAGTTTTCATATCCGGACGAATCTGTATCTCAATCGGGAAATCGAGAAAGTCGCCTGCAATCTTCTTCACCAGATCTGACATGG
>JBIIHN010000125.1:0-5480 GCA_044235745.1 Bacteroidia bacterium | reverse complement strand
ACGCGACCTTTGTCTGTGATGATTCCCGTTTCTTCCAGACCTATGTTTTCTATATTCGGTGAGATCCCTACGGCACTAAGAACAACATCACATTCAATTATTTCTTCTCCTTTTTTTGTTTTGACTTTCACCTTGCATCCGGCTCCGCTTGTATCAACGCTCTCAACGGTGGATTCAGTCATAACTTCCATTCCGATTTTTTTGAAAGACCGGGAAAGTTGCTTGCTGATGTCTTCATCCTCAACCGGCACAATATTGGGCATAAACTCTACAATGGTGACCTTCGTTCCCATGCTGTTGTAGAAGTACGCAAACTCACAACCAATCGCTCCGGAACCAACAATGACCATTGACTTCGGCATTTGCTGTAGAGTCATGGCTTCACGGTAACCAATCACTTTTTTACCATCCTGTGGTAAGTTCGATAACTCACGGCTGCGGGCCCCCGTTGCTAAAATGATATGTTGTGCATCGTACGTTGATACAGAGCCATCATTTGCGGTAACTTCAACTTTTCTTCCCGGTTTAACCTTGGCGTGACCGTTGATTACATCGATTTTATTCTTTTTGAAAAGGAATTGAATGCCCTTGCTCATCCCATCGGCTACATCACGACTGCGTTTAACCACAGCGCCGAAATCAGCCTTGCTGTCGGCAACAGTAATACCATAATCTGACGCATGTTTCAGATATTCGAATACCTGAGCACTTTTCAGCAAGGCTTTGGTAGGAATACAGCCCCAGTTAAGGCATACGCCTCCCAGGCTTTCTTTTTCAACGACTGCTGTTTTGAGTCCAAGTTGTGAGGCACGGATAGCGGCAACGTAACCACCAGGTCCGCTACCGATGACAATGAGATCGTATTGCATGTAAACGCTTTCTGAATTTGATGGCCCGAAATTAGTCGTTTTCAGGCCAACTTGGAAAGTGTTTGAAAATCAATTCTTCGCATTGGTTTTTATTCAGCCTGATAGCTTGATCGCCATGCCGGATAATGTACATTCCTATTGTTAAGTGGTGTATTCGAAGGGTAAGTTGGGTAAGAACTTCCTGATGTACATCAATACCGGAAAGGTCCTTGACGATAAAAGGTTGCCGGTTCGGCTATTCATCCGTTACCGGTCGGATTTGTACAGGTAATATAAACTTGTTGCCGCGATGTTCCTGAGATGCATCAGCAGGATAATGTTTCTGATCATGGCGTGGTATTTATTGTAGAAAGGGAAAAGTTATAAGAATAGGGTGATGGATTTGCTTTAATTTTGTAAACTTTAAAAATGAAGTTATGATTTATCGCATTAGTGCACCACTTCCTCAGACACGCTACCTTCATATCGAAGCGGTCAAGGAAATTACAGCCGATCAGCCAATTGAATTCCGCGTTTCTTCCTGGAGGCCGGGTCGCTACGAGTTGGGTAATTTTGCGAAGAATATCAGAGGGATGAAGGCAACCGGTCCTAACGGTGAGGAGTTACCTTTGCATAAAGTGGAGAAGGATTGCTGGAGAATTGATCTTGCGCCTGCCGGGCGTATAACCTTGACTTATGAATATTATGCAGCCCAGCCGGATGCCGGAGCATGTTGGCTGGACGCTGATCTGATGTATGTAAATCCCGTGCATTGTCTGGTATTTGATCCTGCATGTCCGGATAGCAGATATGAAGCAGTACTGGATATACCTCATGATTGGCAAATCGCCTGTGGATTGCCGGTTGAAAATCATCGGCTCGTTGCAAATGATTTGGATAGCTTACTGGATAGTCCTTTTTTCGCTGCCAGAGAACTGCATCACCGCACATATTCAGTTAATGATATTAATTTTCACATCTGGTTTTATGGTCATGTTTCGCTCGATTGGGAACGGATATTAAAGGATTTCAAAGCCTTTACGCAGGTGCAGCTCGATATGATGAAATATTTCCCGGTACCTGATTATCATTTTTTGATCCTTGTCCTTCCTTACCGTTTTTATCATGGCGTAGAACACACCAATTCAACGGTTCTTGCGTTGGGGCCGGGATATCAGTTGATGCAACCGGATTTGTATACGGACCTGATGGGAGTCGCCTCTCATGAATTGTTTCATGTCTGGAATGTAAAAACGCTGCGACCTAAGGATTTTCTTCAGTATAATTACACAAGGGAGAACTATAGCCGGTTGGGATGGGTGTATGAAGGCATCACAACATATTATGGAGATCTGTTTCTCGCTCGCAGCGGGTTCTTCAATACGTCCGGTTTTTTTGCAGAGATCAACCAGCGCCTGCAACGTCATTTTGATAATTTCGGTAAGGTGTACTCCTCTGTATCAGAAAGCAGTTTTGATACCTGGCTGGATGGGTATGTACCGGGGACACCCTGGCGGAAAACATCCATTTATGACGAAGGTTGCCTTATTGCGCTGATGCTGGATCTGTATATTCGCAGGAGCAGTAGAGGGAAATACTCACTTGATGATTTATTTGTTCAATTATACCATGACTTTGCGCTGCGAAAACAAGGGTATCGTGAACAGGATATTATGCGACTGGCCATTTCACTTTCCGATCAGGGAGTGGTGGAGATTTTTGAACAGATAATTCATCATCGCGCTGACTACTCCTCTAAATTACATGAGTTATTACCGGTGGTGGGTTGCTGGATATCTATGAAGCCCTCTGCAGCAAAACATGAAAGCTGGTTTGGGTTCCGTACAATTTCAGAAAGCGGCACCCTGAAAGTTTTGTCTGTAGCACCGGGATCTCCGGCTGAAAAAGCAGGTGTTTCAAAAGATGATGAGATTATTGCTTGCAATGACTGGAAAGTGGAAGGCAATCTTGGTGATCTTATAAGTACGAGAAGCGATGGGAAGATCGTTTTGTCGATGTTTTCACAGAAAAAAGTGAAACAAATCGAAATGCAGAAAAGTGAAAAGCGGTACTTCGATACCGTGAGTATACTTAAAATTGAAGATGCTGATCCTGCTGCGAGGGAGGCCTTCACAGCCTGGACCGGCCTGGCCTGGTGATTATGGAAGTAATACTACGACCGAAATCTCTACATTTACATCTTTGGGTAATCGGGAGACCTGAACTGTTTCGCGGGCTGGATAGTCGCCGGAAAAGTAGGAGCCGTAAACTTCATTCACCCTGGTGAAATCATTCATGTCACGAAGGAAAATACCGGTTTTGACAATCTGCTGATAACTTACACCGGCTTTTTCCAGAATCGCTCCGATGTTTTTCATGACTCTGTGTGTTTCAGCTTCGATCGAGTCCAGTATCAGCTCTCCGTTTGACGGGTCAATGGCAATTTGTCCGGAAACAAATAACATGTTGCCGGCTGCTACTGCCTGTGAATATGGTCCGATAGGAGCAGGAGCTTCAGTTGTCTGAATGATATTTTTCATGCGGCAAATATCCGCAACTCTGTGTGAGATCCCAAACAATTGAGTTTTTACATGTGATCGGAAGAATTACCTTTGAGGCGATGCTTCTGTTGCTTGATAATTATGATTCCTTCACCTGGAATTTAAGGCATTACCTCGCAGAATTTACAAACGAGGAAGTGGTGGTTTGCCGAAATGATGAAATTTCACTTGAAGAGGTCGGCAAGTTTTCTCGTGTAGTGTTATCTCCCGGTCCGGGATTGCCGGCCGAAGCCGGTATAATGTTACCACTCATCCGGACGTATGCCGGTACGATGCCAATGCTGGGCGTATGTTTAGGACATCAGGCCATCGCAGAAGCATTTGGCGGGAAACTGCGTCAGTTGGACCAGGTGTTGCATGGTGTCGCCCGATCGGTAAGTATTCAGCAAGAGGACCATTTGTTTGAGGGAATCGATAAGGTTTTTACAACCGGACGATACCATAGCTGGGTACCGGATGAGTCCACTTTTCCCAAAACACTTAAGGTATTGGCGGTTGGCGATGATGGTTCTGTCATGGCATTAAAACATGCTCAGTATCCGGTGTATGGTGTTCAGTATCATCCGGAATCCGTTATGACACCATCCGGCAAACAACTCATTGCCAACTGGCTTAGGTTAACGACCCGTTGAGTTGTATCTTTGCCGTGAAGCAAAACGGTTTGTCGCCTTACGTTCAGACGAAGGGAGGAAAGTCCGGGCAGCACAGAGCAGCACACTTCCTAACGGGAAGGTCGCCGGTTTACCGGCGAACAGAAAGTGCCACAGAAAGCTATACCGCCATGCAGTGAATGCTGCAGGGTAAGGGTGAAAACGTGAGGTAAGAGCTCACGGCGTTTACAGTGATGTAAATTGCGGGTAAACCTTGTGCGCTGAAAAGCCAAATAGGTTGGGGTAAAGGATGGCTCGTCCAACTACCTTCGGGTAAACCTCAATGGGTAGGCTGATACAGGTGTTGTGTGAGCAACATCGCAGATAAATGACAAACATCCGTTTAGGCGGATACAGAACCCGGCTTACAGGTTTGTTTCATTCATAACGCGGATTTAGCCCCTGGCAGATCCGCGTTGGTGTTTGTGGCGGGATGGGGTTAGCTCATCCTCACTTCGACGGGTAGTGAGGGCAGGTTTCTTCAGCTCCCCTCATCACCGACGGGTGAATTGCCAGGACTTCTGATCCATAAAGGCATGTGAATTGTAAATTATACACTTATTTTTGCAGGATGAACCTCCGGAAATTATTAATTGCGATCTCCAATAAGCACGATCTTTATTACCGGATTGTATTGATCACGATTTCCATTCTCATTATTACTTCTTTTTTACCACGGCAGGTTCGATTCAAATATGATTATAAAGTAGGGCAGCCCTGGTCACATGAAGACCTGAGAGCACCTTTCAACTTTCCGGTATATAAAACTCAACAGGAACTGGATGATGAACAGAAGGCAACCATTGCCCGTTCACCCCTCGTTTATCGCAAGGACGCCGAAGTGACAGAACGTTCTCTTGCTTTTTTCAGAAGCAGATTACCGAAGGAGCAACAATCGTTGGGTTCCGAAGGTGAAAGGCTGCTTCTTAAGCTCTACTCAAGAGGTGTTTTTGATATCTCAAAACGAAATGAACCCGACCCCGGGATGGATTTATTTATTGTTGTAAATGGTGTGTGGAAATCCAGTGAACGCTCCATGCATTTTTCACCTGATCAGGCTTCAAATTACATCAGAGATGCGCTCACTTTTGTACCGGAAACATATCGGCAAATGTTCGAATCACAAGTTGTTTCGAGTCTTCAACCGGATCTGATCTTTGACCGCGAACTTACGAAGGCATATCAGCAGGAATTATTGGCCCGGATTAATCCTTTACGTGGAGAAGTTCAGGAGGGGACGATTATAATTCGGCGTGGGCAAACTGTTGGTGTGGTAGAATATAAACAACTTGAATCTCTGCGCCGCGCTTTCAAGGGCGAGGAGTTGATGGAACATGCGCTGCCCTGGTTGTATCTGGGTTATTTGCTGTTGGTGATTGCTGCTGTATCAGTGCTGCTTACGTTTTTATGGTTGCTAAGAG
>JBIIHN010000124.1:0-5489 GCA_044235745.1 Bacteroidia bacterium | reverse complement strand
GCACCGAAACCCGGCAATTTGTACTATGCATACGATTTCGAAAAAATGATGGAGGGCGGCTGGGCGTTTAATGTGATCAATTCTGCCGATTGGGTGCCCGAAATGCCGGTGAGCGTGCAAACTGTGAACGACTATAACGTGACCAATCCGTTTATGGTGATGGACGATGCGTTGAAGATGACAAAATTTAAGACGCGGGTGGCCATTAAGTATGTTTACCGGCGGATGGCGAAGCCTACTTTCAAAGCGCAGCGCAAGTTCGAAAAATATCTCGGGCGTATGGTGTCTGGTTTTGTGGTGAAAGAGTTGCCCGGTTATGTGGCTCCGGAATATGTGAAGAGTACCTACTATGTTCGTACAGGCCAGCAAATCGTTTTACTGGCAACAGATGATTATTATGAAAGATTTCCGGATAACAGGGAGAATGTTTTCATTCATCATATGTTTGAGCCCTACCTGTATCTCGCCGATAAGTTGAGATGAAAGTTTCGATAGAGATTTCTCCGCTTAAATTTTGCTGGTAGAAGTTATAGCCATAGTTTTACGCCCATGTCTGACTACGAGGATTTCAATAAAAAATTAACCGATAGCATCGCTGAGCATGGTTGGCATGTTATCAAGGTGATGGAGGATGGGCCGTCGCCGGAATTCTGTTTCTCGGTGGGACTTTATAAAACCTTTGGTCATCCGGAAATCATCATCATCGGCCTGGATATGGATCTGGCGCATGAGTTGATCAATCTCATGGGGGATGAAATCAGTGCCGGCGGAAGCTTCACTGCAGGCGAGTTTTATGAGGATATCATCGAGGATTATGCCTGTTATATGCTCGCCGTAGAGGAAGAGTACTATGAAGACTGGATCGGAACCGCCATCGGTTTTTACGGAGCAAAGAACTTTCCTGTTCTTCAGTGTGTGTATCCCAATATGGATCGTATCTACCCCTGGCAACCTGAATGGCCGGAGGAGATGGACGATCTGCAACCCCTTTTAGGTGAGATGACTTCCAACCCTGATCCTGATCATTAATCTATGCAACAGTCTATCTTCCAATTGGCGCTGGTCGTCGATGATTACGATCAGGCGATCAGCTATTTTACAACGATCCTGGGTTTTCAGTTACTCGAGGATACGGTGTTGAGCAGTGAAAAGCGTTGGGTGCGCGTGGCTCCTGCCGGAAATACAGGTGCAGCATTGTTGCTGGCTAAGGCGGCAAATGAAACGCAGCAACAGGCTATCGGTAATCAGTCGGGTGGCAGGGTATTTCTTTTTTTGCATACGGATAACATCCATCGTGATGTAGCATTGTATAAGTCGCGCGGAGTAAAATTTATCCGTGAACCCGAGACTTTTGAATATGGTACCGCCGCCGTGTTTGAAGATTGTTACGGTAACAAGTGGGATCTGATCGAGCCGGTCGCCGGTCGTATTTGATTTCTTTTGCAAACCGTTGATAATTATTTTATCTTTCCTTCCTTAAATCCGTACGTATGTACACTTGTCAGCTTCTCTTCATCGCTCTTTGGGCTGCTATCATCGCCAGTGCACAAATACCGCCATTTGTTCATCTGCGTTTCTCCTCTATAAACCTTGTTCCGGTGTTCAGGGGTGATAAGTGAACAACATTTCAATAGCGCTGAAAAGTATGATGCAGAAAAATGTGGATTTGTATTTTGTTGAAGGCTGTGGCCGATGCGCCCTCGGTGGTACTCCCGCCTGTAAGGTCCATACCTGGCGCGATGTGCTGGAAGAGCTGCGTGTGATCCTGCTCGAAAGTGGTCTCGACGAGGAATGTAAATGGGGAATGCCCTGTTATACCTTCAACGGGAAGAACGTAGCAGTGCTGGCAGCTTTTAAGGGAAATTGTTCCGTCGGCTTTTTCAAAGGCGCGTTGCTCAGTGATCCGAAAAAAATCCTGGTGGTGCCGGGCGAAGATTCGCAAGCGTCACGTCAGCTGAAGGTGACAACGTTGAAGGAAGTGAAAACCCATAAGTCAGCACTGAAAGCTTTGTTGAAAGAGGCGATTGAAATCGAGAAAGCCGGAAAGAAGGTGACGTTTAAAAAGGTGGAGGAGTTCGCTGTCCCGCAAGAACTGCAGGAAAAATTTGATGAGATGCCTGCGTTTGAAAAGGCCTTTAAATCATTGACGCCGGGACGGCAGCGAGGGTATCTCCTCCATTTTTCACAGGCGAAACAATCGGCAACCAGAAAAGCCAGAATCGAAAAGTACCTGAATCAAATCTTCGATGGCAAGGGGATGATGGATAGGTAATGGTAAGTACTCCGGAAGTTTCGTTTTTAAAATTTAGTTAACGTAGTCCCGTTATGCAATAGTTGATGTCAAGGTTCGTTAATTAGCTTAGATAATGATAAAATGAAAAACAAACGCCTCTACCGCCTCCTGCTCCTGATACCCTTTCTCCTCTCCGTTCCGGCCATCGCCATGCTTTTTACCGATGAAGTGAAATGGTCGTTCTTCGATTTTGTTATCGCCGGCTTCCTGCTGTTGACCCTCGTGGGGGCATTGGAATTCGTGCTTCGCGTTAGTTCCTCCGGCACCGGAAAATGGCTGGCCGGTATCGCGGTTGTTCTTGCCTTCCTGCTGATCTGGGCCGAACTGGCTGTTGGTATTTTCGGTAGTCCTTTCGCCGGTAGCTGAATAATCGGAGGCGTCAGATGAAGTATTGGATCGTCGTTTCTTCCTTTGTGTTGCTGTTGCAGAACCCTGCGTTTTCTCAGCATATAGCTCGCGATCCCGTTTTCTCAACCATCGATTCGTTAAGGAATAATCTCAGAGATGTAAAATGGAAAGAGGGCTTTCGCGATACAGTGGCTGATAAATGGAATCCGCTTTATTGGTATTTCCGGAAAGATCAGCAGCTCGGTATCTTCACGGATGCTATCGGTTGTATGCCGGAGTGTTTGTTTTATGAATTACCCGATAGCACCCTCTGGATGGAAATCTGCGTGGCTGAACATGATATCCGTAGCATGCCCCCACCCGAGAAATGCTGGGTGTATAAGATCAAAGACAGAAAAATTCTTTTCGGCACGTGGGAGATGAAAAATATGTATCGTGAATGGAATTGTAATTTCAAGCTGCGTGAAAAAGATATCTTCTCCTTCATCGATAAGTTTTATCTTTACAAAAGTCTGATCAAAGATTAGACGATACTGCACACATCCTATGAAATGGCTCCGGGTCCTCTTCTTGGCAATCGTTCTTCTTCCTTCGGGATTCGCGGCTGCTCAGTCTGTTTTTCCATTGCCGCCGTTCAGCGTTACGACTACAGAAGGAAAAGTCATCGACAGCAGTTTCTTTAGAGGCTCCATCACCTGGATCAATTTTTTCTATGAAGGCTGCGCGCCGTGCATGAAGGAGATTCCCCTGCTCGTTCGCCTGCAGGATCATTACGGTGAAAAGAAACTGCGCATCATCGGTATCGCGCCACATTCTCCGTCGCAGGTGAAGGCTTTTGCGGGACGTAAGAAAGCGCAAGGTCTCGATATCAATTATACACTGGCCGGTGAGTGCCCCGAAGATGGTCAAACCGGTTCATCTCCCCGTTGCCATACCGTTTCCCGCCTCTTTGGCGTCAGCAATTATCCGACTTCCGTGATTGCTGATGCCGGAGGAAATATCCTCATGACACTCGAAGGGTTTCCCATGCGGAGCAATGAGGAGGAGACCTTTCAGGAGATGGTGAAAATGATCGATGGATTTTTAGTTTCCGGCCGGTAATGGATCGTTTATCGTGATGGTTTTTGAGTCCTGCATCGGCAAAATGTAATATTTTGTCGGTGTTCCGCTGCTATTAGTCGTTTTCAGTATTCCCCGATTTGTTTTTCGTGTATTTTCATCCGGAGAATTAAATAACAGAATGAAAAAATATACCCTCTTCCTGGCCTTCGCATTGATGGCCGGTCAATTGTCTGCCCAGAAAGGAAAAACTGCACCCACCACTACGGAGAAGAAAGATCCGATGGAATCTTCTACCTTCAGCGGACTGACCTTTCGCTCTATTGGTCCTGCTGTCACTTCCGGCAGGGTGTCGGATATAAAAGTGAATCCGAAGAACCCCAGCGAATATTATGTGGCGGCTGCCTCCGGCGGAGTTTGGAAAACCACAAACCATGGCGTGACCTATGAGCCCGTTTTTCAGAATGAGGGTGCGTATTCTATCGGTTGTGTGGCTATCGACCCGAACAATACCAATATCGTTTGGGTGGGTACCGGCGAGAACAATAACCAGCGCAGTGTGGCCTATGGTGATGGTATCTACAAGTCGGAAGATGGCGGTAAGAGCTGGAAGAATATGGGCCTGAAGAACTCGGAACATATCGGTATGATCGCCATCGATCCCGCGAATTCCGATATCGTCTATGTGGCGGCCTATGGTCCCCTGTGGAACTCCGGAGGAGAGAGGGGCATCTATAAAACGACCGATGGCGGTAAAACCTGGAAAGCTGTCCTCACCGTAAGTGAACATACCGGGTTCAACGAAGTGCACATGGATCCCCGTAACAGCAATGTCCTCTATGCCTGTGCCCATCAACGTCAGCGAAAAGTATTTACCTATATCTCCGGCGGACCCGAATCCGCGATTTACAAGAGCACCGACGGTGGCGCTACCTGGAATAAAATCCACAAGGGACTACCGGATGTGGATATGGGAAGAATCGGTATGGCGGTTTCTCCTGTGAATCCCGATGTATTGTACTGCATCGTGGAAGCCAGCGATAAAAAAGGTGGCGTCTTCCGTTCTACCGACCGTGGTGCCAGCTGGGAGAAACGTTCGGATAATTCAACAGCCGGCAATTATTATCAGGAGATTTTCTGTGATCCGAAGAACGTCGATAAAGTGTTCTATATGGATTTCTGGGTGAATGTTTCGATGGACGGAGGAAAGACGTTTAAAGAAATCGGTGAGCGGTATAAACACGTCGATAATCATGCGCTGTATGTAAATCCGCAGGATACCCGTCATATGCTGGTAGGCTGCGACGGAGGACTCTATGAAACCTTTGATCATGGTGCCAACTGGAATTATAAAGCCAACCTGCCCATCACCCAGTTTTACAAAGTAGCCGTCGATAATGCGGAGCCGTTCTACAATGTGTACGGAGGAACGCAGGACAACAATACCCTCGGCGGACCTTCACGCACCATCTCTGCCAACGGCATTCACAACATGGATTGGTACATTACAGTAGGAGGAGATGGTTTTGAAACGGTGGTAGATCCGAAAGAACCCAACATCGTGTACTCGCAATGGCAATACGGCGGACTCGTACGTTACGACAAGAAGAGCGGAGAAGTGCTCGACATCAAACCCATCGAAGGAGAAAATGAACCGGCCTATCGCTGGAACTGGGACTCGCCGATCATCATCTCGCATTTCGACAACAAGCGTCTTTACTTCGGTGCCAACAAATTATTCCGCACCGATAATCGCGGAGAGAGCTGGACCACCATCAGCGGCGATCTG
>JBIIHN010000123.1:0-5499 GCA_044235745.1 Bacteroidia bacterium | reverse complement strand
AATAAATCCTCCGGTCGAGGATCTTCAGCTTTGTATGCTTCTTCAAAATCAGCCCGTACGACGGATGCCGCGCGTGCTTCTATATCCATCAAATCCTGCGCTGCAATTCCCATCTCCAGCAATTCTTGTCTGTATCGTGGCCAAGGGTCTCTTTTTGCCGATTCTTCCAGATCATCACGATACCACTCTTTGCGAACACCGGATGTATGATGATTCAACAAAGGAACCCGGGCATGCACCAACCACGGCCGCGGATCCTTACGAATCGATTCCATAATACGACCGATTGTTTCATAACAGGTCATAAAGTCGGTTCCATCTAAAGTAACAGCTTCCAGTCCTTTGAAGCCCTTTGCATATTCGTAGGCATTCATGGCTCTGGTTTCTGCTGCTGTGGCAGAGATATCCCATTCGTTATCCTGAACCAGATAAATGATAGGGAATTGTCTGAGCGCCGCCATTTGAAACGCTTCGGCAACCTCACCTTCTGTAACTGACGCATCGCCCAGCGAACACACCACCAGAGGGTGAGCATCATTTGCATTGAGTAAGCCCTGACGCGAAAGGTACTGAATTCCCATAGCTACGCCGGTAGTCGGAATCGCCTGCATACCGGTAGCTGAACTCTGATGAGGAATTTTGGGCATTCCCTCCCGCTTCAAACTGGGGTGGCAGTAATACGTACGGCCGCCGGAAAAAGGATCGTCACGTTTGGCCATCAATTGCAACATGAGCTCATAGGGCCTCATACCGATCGCCAAAAGCATACTATCATCACGGTAATAGGCACTGAGATAATCCTGCGCCTTCAGGTGCAATCCGGTCGCAATCTGTACAGCCTCATGTCCACGGGAGGTAGCATGCACATATTTGGAGGTAATCTGAAACTTTTCCTCATACAGAAGAGTCATTTCCCGTGCAGTACACATGTGTTCATAAGCTTTTAGCAGAACATCTGTATTTATCCCTGCCCGGTGAAGCGGTGCGGCTGAAGTTGACATAGCGCAAAAATAAGGAATCAGGACGAGCTTAGGTTTTCATAATTTCTGAAGATCCACATCCGACCCATATCGACTTTTCATGTTATTCCATTGATAAATACATACTTTTATGCTGTATTCAAATTCCTGGCAATGGCTAACATCTGCATGCGCCAGCTTCCGAAACGCATTTCTCTTTTATCCATCCTGTTTTTAAGCTTCTTTTCCACTGCTAAAAGCACGGGATGGGAAGTACTTAACGGACCCACAGGATATTTCAGTACGCAATCCATTGTTTATCATCAGAGTGCCTGGTTTGCCTCATCAAATATCAATGGAAGCACGGGCACAGGTGTTTGGAAATCAACCAGCACCCGCCCAAATGCTGGCCCTTTTCAAATTCCCTTCGCAAAAGGGCTATTAACATGATTTCGTGAAAAAGAATCGTGTGGCCTGCCCGAAGCACCCTGCACATAACAGCAATTTTGTTGCTGCCAGTAGCACCTATCTATGGAAATCAAAAATGACAAATACTCTGTCAAGTACTTCCCGACAGAAGTAACATCTCATGTTCAGGAAGGACAGAATTTTTATTTCTACACCAATGCAACTGTACTGGAGGTAAAAATATTTTCAGATAAAATAGTAAGATTCCGATATGCGCCCGAAGGAACATTTCAGCGGGACTTCTCTTACGCGATAGCAGAAGGATTCCAGTCCCACAAAGCCAATCTTTCAGTATATGAAGATCGTCACAAGTTCGATTTAATGACTGATCACCTCGTTGTTCAGATCTATAAAAAGAATCTCAAAGTGACCATACTCGACAGAAAATACAATATCATCAGTGAAGAGGAACTGGGCTTTCACTGGCAGCATTACATCAAGAAGGGTGGTAAGATCAACTACTGCTCTAAGAAGATACAAGACGGAGAAGTGTTCTTTGGGATGGGAGATAAACCGATGGAGTTAAACCTGCGAGGAAAGCGCATAGAGAATTATGGTGCGGATACGTATGGTTTTAAAAAAGATCAGGATCCCATCTATAAAAACATACCCTTTTACATGGGATTACACCACGATATCGGCTATGGCATTTTCTTCGACAACACCTTCAGAACGATTTTCGATTTCGGAAAAGAGCAGTTTGATGTTTGCAGCTTCTGGGCCAGAGGCGGGGAAATGAACTACTATTTCATCTATGGTCCCGACCTGATGAATGTTGTGGAACAATACGCAGGGATGACCGGAACACCCGAAATGCCTCCGCTGTGGGCACTGGGATATCATCAATGTAAGTGGAGTTATTTCCCGGAGAAGCAGGTACGTGATATTGCACAAGAGTTTCGTGATCGTGGAATACCCTGCGATGCCATTTATCTCGACATTGATTATATGGAAGGATTTCGCTGTTTTACCTGGAGTAAGGAGGGCTTTCCAAAACCGGCAAAACTCATGGGCGATCTTGCAGAAAAGGGTTTTAAAACAATCGTGATCATTGACCCCGGTATAAAAATCGACCCCGGATATTGGGTGTACCAGGAAGGAATTAAAAACGGATATTTCTGCAAACGTGCCGATGGAGATCTCATGGAAGGTGATGTTTGGCCCGGCGCCTGTAATTTCCCGGATTATACCAACCCTGAAGTCCGCCGTTGGTGGAGTGGTTTATTTGAAGAGATGATTCGAATGGGCGTACGTGGTGTCTGGAATGATATGAATGAGCCGGCTGTTTTCGAGATCGGAACTTTTCCCGAAGATGTTCGTCACAATTATGACGGTGACCCCTGCAGTCATCGAAAGGCACATAACGTCTATGGCATGCAGATGGCGAGAGCTACTTACGATGGAATTAAGAAATTCCTCTATCCCAATCGTCCGTTTGTGATTACGCGCTCCTGTTACTCCGGTGCTCAGCGTTTCAGTTCCGTATGGACCGGTGATAATATTGCCACCTGGGAACATATGTGGATTGCCAATATGCAGATTCAACGACTTTGCATGAGCGGAATATCATTTGCCGGATCAGACGTTGGTGGATTCATTGGCAACCCGGATGGCGAACTTTATGCCCGATGGATACAGATGGCGGTATTTCATCCCTTTACCCGAACGCATTCTGCAGGTAATGATCCCGGAGCTGAACATCAGGAGCCCTGGTCGTACGGACATAAGGTAGAGTTTATCGCAAAAAAATATATCCATCTTCGTTATCAATTGCTGCCCTACATCTACACTACTTTCTGGCAGCATTCCACGTATGGTACACCGATGGTACGACCATTGGTAATGACCGATCAAACGGATACTGAATCGATGTATCGTACCGATCAGTATATGTTTGGGGATAAGATCTTGGTTTGTCCTGTAAACCTGCCCGGTGCCGTTACAAGATTGGTTTATCTGCCGAAAGGCCGCTGGTATAATTTCTGGGATGATGCTCTGGAAAACGGAGGCAAGGAGATTGAAACCGATGCTCCGCTCGACAGGATGCCGCTGTTTGTCCGTGAAGGTGCTGTTATCCCCAACTATCCTAAAATGCAATATGTTGGTGAAACTCCGGTCACAGAACTAACTTTACATATCTACTTTACGAAGTCCGTGCAGACCAGCCACCTTTACGAAGATGCAGGTGATTATTACGGATACCGTAACGGACAGTTTAACATTAAGAAATTCGTTGTCGCTCAGAAGAAAGGACATTTCAAAATCTTCCAAACCATCTCAGGAAATTTTGAACCTGCCTATTCTCACTACAAAATCGTATTGCATGGTGTTCCGGATAATATTTCCGAGTTTGAAGTAGATGGCAAAATTCATAAAATCACACGACGTCATTCGCAATTAAACGTAGTGAAGTTCAGGACGACGGCTCATTTTAAAGAGATATCGTTAAAACTATAGAAAGGAACAAACAGGTTAACTATAAAGCATAAAGCCCGGAATTTCCGGGCTTTATGCTTTATAATACTTTATATTATTACTCGATGACTACGCGCAGTGTGCTTCTGCCTTCTTCACCGATCATGTCGAGGAAGTAAACACCGGATTGTAAAGCAGAAACATCCCATATCAATCTGTTATCTCCTTCCATTGCTTCTATCTGCTCGCTTCTGACGATGCGACCACTCAGGTCAACGAGATTAACGTTGTAACGACCCGCTTCTGAATTACTGAAAATGATATTGAGCATATCCTCGGCAGGGTTGGGGTAAGCATCTAGTATTAAAGAAGTCCCAGAGACCGTCTCTCCTAAGCGAGGGCAAGCGACTGCAATTACATTTTTTGTAAAGTTAGTCCCGACACCACAACTATTGCTTCCATTTACTCTTATGCTTCTTGTACCGGCTGCGCTATTAAACTGCAATGAAACAGTAGTAGTACCTTGACCAGAGAGAATCGTTACAGATGATGGCACTGTCCAGTTGTAAGTAGTAGCTCCAAGAAGCGGACTGACAGAATAAGTATATATAAGTCCTGCACATACGGTATCTCGTCCGTTTATAGCAGTAGCTGTAGCTGGAGCTGAAAAAACAGCAAGTGAGCGCTCGGTGGAAGATCCGCAAGCATTATTTGCCTTAACGAATATAGTTCCGGTAGTAAATGTGGATGGCCAGGTGATTTGTACAATGGTATCTGTTGTATTTACAGGTGAAGCACTACCGTTGATTAATGCTCCTGCCACTGTAGTTCTCCAAGTATACGTTACTGCCGCAGTATTCCTTAATATTGAGTAGGTTAATGTACCTGGATTACAAAGCCCTCGGCTTTGACCTGTGATTACAGAAGGAGTTGAAGGAACAGTTGTCCTGCGGGTTATCCGAAGAATTCTGTTGGCACTTACACCTTTGCAGTTTACTGATTTTACTCGTAAGGTATCCGTAACATATGCACTACCAAAAGTGACCACGACAAATGTATCAGGAATTGTAATCGCGGTAGAAGATCCGTTCACCAATGCATTCTTTGGTGGTGTCCACGTGTAGGCATCTGCCGAAGAAATTCTCGTGCAGGAATAAACAAGCACCTCATTTCTGCAAGCAGATGTAAATCCTTTTATAGAAGAAGGGGCATTCGGAATTGCAGTTCTTAGTTTCACATCCAGACAGGCAGAAGACGATCCGCAGGCATTGGATGCATTAACACATACGAGTCCGGCCTGGCCCGTAGAAGACCAATTTGCTGAAACAGCTGCAGTACCCTGACCACTTGCGATCACCACATTTGCAGGGACGGTCCAGGTATAATTTACACCTGCCTGAGGAGTAACAGAGAATGACACTCCATTCACCGGACGACAAACCCCCGGAACTCCATTCACCGTTACCGGATTGACGGACGAAAGGAAGGTAATCTTCATTGTATCCCTCGCTGCGACACATGGTCCTGAACCATCCGGGTCATTCGTGATCAAAATAATATTTATGGATCCTGCGCTGATATCAGCAGGTGAAGGATTGTAACTGGCGGTGAGTGATGAATTGTTGGGTGTAAAGTTTCCTGTTCCCGTGCTTGACCA
>JBIIHN010000122.1:0-5517 GCA_044235745.1 Bacteroidia bacterium | reverse complement strand
ATTTAACAGGCAACTGGATAACCTCCTTTTCCCTTTGATCAGGTTGCTCAAAAAGCCGGCGTTGGTGGAGTGGGTGGGAAGCGATATCCGTATCCCGGAGGTAGAGTTCGTGGATAATCTATATTACAAGACGGCGTATCATAACGGTTATGAATATCCGTATGAGTCGATGCAGCAATCGCGTGAAACGCAAGTGCGGTTCAGAAAGGCCGGCTTTATACCATTGGTGTTTCCGGGGATGGAGCAATATATTCTGGCGGATATTTTTCCTCACTATTATCGCTTTATTCAACGTATCGATCTTGGCGATTATCCTGCAACCCCTCCGTCGGTCAGTGAAACGCGTCCTCGTATTGTCCATGCGCCTACTGCTCCTGTTGCCAAAGGGACAAATTATATTGAGACGGCATTAGAAGAACTAAAAGGGGAGTTCGACTTTGAGTACGTTCGTGCCTATAAGATGAAGCGAACGGATGTGTTGAAAGAGATTCAGCGTTGCGATATTTTTGTTGATCAGATTATTCTGGGTAGCTATGGAATGGCTGCAATGGAAGCTTTCGCTTTCGCCAAACCTGTTGTTTGTTTCATGAAACCATCAGTTCTGAATTGCTTTCCCCAAAACTCTCCGGTTATCAACGCTAATCCGGATACAATTAAAGATGTTTTACGGAATCTGCTGATGAATGCAAGCTATAGGAATGAAGCCGGTAAGTACAGCCGTGAATATGCTGAGAAGTATCACGATATTGATGCGAATATAGGTGAGCTGATTCAGATTTATTCCAAGGCTATCAGTGATCGTAAAAAGCACTAATGGAATACAAAAACGCGCTTCGATGCTGCGTTGCTAAAACGAAAAGAGGTTGCCGGCGGAAACAGGCAACCTCTTTTCGTTAATTTTTTGAATTGATTACCTGCGCACAAAACTTCCGTTAAATACTGTAACCTACATTAAGTCGCACTGCATTCAAAGTTGCTAATTTATTTTGATCATGTCCTGTTGATATTTTGGAAACCTTTTTCAGGTTTTCAAAATATCAACAGCTTTTAAGCTGTGGAGTATTTTATTGGAGAGTTAAAGGAACCTTATTCCATATGTGCATACGTTCTTTTCAAAAAATGGTCATATTTAAATTGAATTCCGATAGGCCGAAATAAAAGTATGATAGGTTTTTCCATACAGAAGATTTCTTCTGGTGATCAAGGTTATAATGTCTGTTATTAATGTTATATAAATAATTTCATGTTCGTTTATTTTTTAATCAATTGTAAATAAGATTTTTATAATTTTTCAGGTATGAGATCCTTTCTCTTACTTTAGCCATATAAAACAGACCACGCAGAGATGGGTGTAATCAAGAGGCAAGGGATAAAGAATACGATTGCGACGTATATTGGATTTGCCATTGGATTCGTGAATCTGCTGATTATTCAACCTCATTTTTTATCAAAAGAAGAAATCGGACTGACCCGGGTTTTGTATTCTTTTTCATTGTTGGTTGCTATGTTTGTTCCGTTGGGGATAGGTAGTGCAACGATTCGATATTTTCCTTCTTTCAGAGATCCGGAGAATCATCATCACGGATATTTTGGTTTTATGCTCCTGTTTCCATTGCTGGGCTTTTTACTGGCCGGGCTTGGACTTTGGGTTTTTAAGGATTTAATAATGTCTCGGTATGCTGCAGAGTCTCCGTTATTTAATGAATTCTTTCAATATGTTTTCCCACTCACTTTTGCTATTTCTTTCACCTCTGTGGTTTCTATTTATTGCTCTTCCAACTTAAAGAGTACGATCCCAACATATATTAATGATGTCGGCGTTAGGATTTTAACTATTGCAGTGGTGAGTTTTTATTATTTGCGATTGATTTCTCTTGATCAGTTTGTTTTTTGCTTTACACTGATCTACATCATACAGATGATTGCATTGTTCTCGTATGTATTTTATTTCGATAAGCCGGGTTTCAACATCGATTGGCCATTTATGAAGAAGATGAAGGTGTTCCAGCTGATTCGTTACGGTTTATTGTTATGGTTTGCGAGTGTGGCTTCTATCGGATTGAAGTATTTTGATTCGATCATGATTGGTCAGTATATGCCATTGGGCTTCGTTGGGATTTATACGATAGCGGCATTTATCCCTACCATCATCGAAGCCCCCCTGAATGCTTTCGACCGGATTGCATCTTCAAAAATTGCATATGCCTGGCAGGAAAATAATATTTCAGAGATTGATGCTATCTATCGGAAATCAAGTTTGTATATGTTTCTAATTGGAGGTTTTTTGTTTCTGAATGTAAACCTGAATATCCGCGATTTGTTCACCTTTCTGCCTGCTATTTACCGGGATGGAACTCCTGTTGTTTTAATTTTGAGTGCCGGTAGTCTTTTTAATATGGCAACAGGTTTAAATGCAGCGGTGTTGTTCAATTCTGATAAATATAAATATGGTGCAGTTTTTCTGATTCTGCTGGCAATTGTTGTTTTGTTGCTTCAATCATTTTTAATCCCGTTACTGGGCATGACCGGAGCAGCCTGGGCAACCTGTATGGCTTCATTTTTTTACAACGGTTTGTTGTTTTGGTTTGTACACAAACATTTCCGGCTTCAGCCTTTTGAAAAAGGTAATATCGTTGTGCTTATTATGATTGCTGTACTTTTTCCGATCGGCTGGCTGATGCCACTAACAAGTTTTCCCGCAGCAAATATTATAATCAGAGGAGTGATAGTTTCCTCAATTTATCTGCTGGTTATTTACAAATCAAAGGTCGCTCCGGAGGCGTTTGACTGGATTCCGTTTCTGAAAAAGAAATAAACTGTAAGACTATAGCTATCCCGATATCTTCTTCAGCAACGCCTCGCACTTGGATTTATTGGCAGCATCTTCATTAGAGACAACCTGAATGAGAAGTGCCTTCTGTAACCAGTGTTTTGCCTGTTCTTTGTCGTTGGTTTCGTTGCGCTCAAGATAACTTACTGCCAGTTCATAATAGTGAATGGCGTTAGTGGGCTCCAGTACGATGGCTTTTTCAAAATATCGTATGGCATCATCGTATGATCCTCCGGGAATGCCTCCAAAGATGGCTTTTATCATGGTTCTTTCAAATCCGCTGAAGCCGGCAACCACTCTGTGCCATCGACCCATGATATGGTAAGGTCCTGCCAGTTTTGGGTTGAGCTTAATGGCGGTTTCAGCTTCCGTTTTTATTTGCCTTGCATTGTCAATCTTCACCTTGCTGCTCGCGTTTTCACTCATTCTTCCTAACGCCATGGCATATACGTAATGTGCGTAGGCGTTTTGCGGGAACTGAGTAACAGCTTTTCTTGCAAGATATGCGGCAGTTTGATACCATTGCTGTCGTGCCGTTTCCGTAGGCTGATCAACACCAATTTTTGAATAGATGAAGGATGTCCGCCATAGGTATTCTATGTTGGAGGAGTCATTTTTCAGCAGGTTTTTATAGATGGTCAACGCATCATTTAATTTTTCTTCCTGCTGAAGTTTCTGTGCATATTTAAACAGTTGTTCTTCCTTTGTGGCTTCCTGCGCGTTTGCAGCCGTTGCGAAGAGTAGGAGGGCGAGAAGTTTAAATAGTTTGATGTTTTTATTCATTCTGCTGTGTGATATACGGAAAGCTTGTTCAGGTCTAGTGTTAATGGTTTGCCGGGGTGTCGTTCCAACATGGATTCGAATTTCGCATTCCAGATGATCTCTTCCCATTTATAGGATGTGCGTGCATATATCTGCTGTACATAAGTGTCGTCAATGGCTTTGATACTGACCATGAATTCGGCATCGAGTTCTTCCAGATCTTTCGGAGAAAGATTGTATAGCGGGCTTTGTGGATTTACCGGATGTACAATCGTCCATGACATGGCGAGGAAGTTGATCTTTTCTACTTCTAATTTTAAACGCTGAAATCGTCGGATTGTTTTTCCGTTTTGCTCTTCATTATAGGCAAAGAGCAAAAGCGCCTCTACCTCTATGAGCTGGTTGTTTCGCGCATTTACAATCCTGAACATGTACGCGGTGGGCGCTTCCTTCGATAACTCGGGATGAGAGTAGGGGGAAAGCAGAATGTTTTCACTGTATCGGAGACGGGCTGTGGGTCGTGAAAATCGGCCGTATAACAGACCGGTGGCCAGTGCAAAGCCCAATAGTCCAATCAGTGCTTCGAGGCTGGCAATGCTGCTGGCCATTAATCCAACAGGGTTGATTCTGCCGTATCCAACAGTGGTGAGCGATTGTGCACTGAAGAAAAAACATTCTTCAAATCGTTCAAATTCGTTCGCGTAGATCATGCCTGCCAGATGATTAGGGGTAAGATAAAAGTACACGAGCGTAAACAGGAAGTTGATGATGATGTAGTAGAAAAGAATCAGTAACATGAACTTCCACCAGCTCATTGTAATCAATGAATGGTAGATATTAACCGGTGAAAAACTATCATCTCCTTTGCGGATAATATTTGCCGACCCGTCCTTGTTCAGGATTCGCTGGCCTTTTCCATTTCCGGTGTTTCCGAATCCAAATTCAGACGTTTCCTGTTGGGTCAGTATTTTGACCAATCGTGAGGCGGCACCGCTCATAAAAATCGGGTGTGTTTAAGAACGAAAGTGTTAATCATAGGATTCAAATCGGATTGATTTACGGTCATACCCCATCGTTTCCAGCCGGTGTCGGGCTTCTTTCAGCATGTCGGCCCAGCCGCAGATATAAAAATAAGCGGGGCGCCGGTCGTGGAATATCTCCTCATAAATAGTGTGTACATAACCTTTACGTCCTGTCCAACCTTCGTTGTCGCGCGAAAGTACTGGGTGAAACTGAAATTCAGGAAATTCTTCCGCCAGTGCTTCCATCTCTTTGCGATATAAAATATCCTTTTCCCAGCGATTGCCGAATACCAGATACATATTTTTATGCGGTATCCCTTTCCTTAGGATGTCGATGATCTGCGAACGCAGGGGCGCCACACCGGTGCCTGTTCCAATGAAGCAGATGTCACGATCAATGGTTTCCGGCAACTGGAATTTCCCCAGTACCTTGGAGATTTTTACAGTTGTTCCTATCTGGAAGTTTTCCCACATATAGGTCGTGCCCAGGCCTTTTTCGTTTAGAACTATACAGAGCTCAAATACATTATCTCTTGAGGGGGCCGATGCAATAGAGTAACTCCGGTTGGTGTACTTGGAGTCGATCGGAAGGTCAAGCATTATGAATTGGCCGGCTTTGAAAGAAAATGGAATTTCATCCGGAACCTTAATGAAATAACGTTTTACTTTTTCTGTTTCATCTATAATGTTGATGATCCTTGCATTGTTGAATTGATAAGCCATAGCGAGACTTGATTTCGATAAAAATAGAACTTCCTGTTTATTGTGGCAAATCTGTATTTGATTTGGTGAAAATATTCCACCGGCGTTTTTTCATCCGGTTGTGGTTGTTGAAATCGGTTTAGGTATTATCCTGCCAATCGACCGCTTATCCCCGGGGATGGTACTGGAGTATGGCTGATC
>JBIIHN010000121.1:0-5574 GCA_044235745.1 Bacteroidia bacterium | reverse complement strand
GAATATCCAGTGAAAACGCCATCCCACGGTGATGCCCTCTGATCTTTTCTTCCGCAAGATGTACCTCTTTTTCACCGATCAGGAGTTTAAAATCCTTGCTTTCAGACTTTTGCAGTAAATACTTAATCAACGATCCGGAAGAACGGCCGGCACCAAGTAACAAGATGGTCTTCATAATTTCTATGGGGGCGAAGGTACAAAAGTTGGAAGGTACCTGTGTTGTATTGTACTTTTGGCACATTAGTTGTCTACCCCGATCATCCAAAAAAATCCTCGTATGAAAAAATTATCCCTGCTTGCGTTGGGCTTCCTGTTTGAATTACAGATCCATGCGCAAAGTTCCAATGTCATTCTTTTTACGGAAAACGGTGAACGTTTTACCGCCATTCTGAATGGCATCCGTCAGAATGATAAGCCTGAAACAAATGTAAAGATCACAGGACTCAACGCGGAGTTCTATAAGCTGAAAGTCATTTTCGAAAGCACGGCTCTTGGAGAGAAAAATTTCAACATGGCCATCCAGTTGGGCATGGAAAATACCTATGTAATCAAGAAGAATAATAAAGGAGAATTTGTTCTTCGTTTTATGAGCGCTGTGCCGCTGGCAGAAGCACCACGTAATACGCCTCAGCAAACAGTTGTTGTGTATCATGAAAATCCTGTTGCTGCTCCGGCACCTGTTGAAACAACCCAGACGATTACCACTACCACCACTACTACCGGAGGGGCGGCACCGGTGGATCCTAATGCCGTGAATATCAATATGGGCATGAATGTAAACGGTATGGGTGGAGGCATCAATATCAGCGTCTCCGGAATGGATGCAGGAATGGTACAGGAAAGTTCAACAACAGTTACACATACCACTACCACTACCACCACTTCCGGTAGCATGAGTACGCCACCACCTCCTCCGCCTGCGCCAATCGCTTATGTTCCGGGTTATAACGGACCTATTGGTTGTCCGGTACCGATGAGTCCGGAAGATTTTGGGGACCTGAAACAATCCATTTCTTCAAAATCATTTGAAGAAACCAAATTCACAATGGCAAAGCAGGTGCTTCAGGACCGTTGTATGACCGTTTCCCAGGTAAAACAAATGATGTTGTTGTTCACATTTGAGCAAACTCGTCTTGATTTTGCAAAATTTGCCTACGATCGTACCTATGACATTGGCAATTACTTTAAGGTAAATGATGCCTTCACTTTCGAAAGCTCCATCGAAGAACTCAATGAGTACATGAACGCACGTCGTTAATTTCAACTACACGAAATGAAAAAAAGAGTCATCATAGATGGCTCTTTTTTTTGATTACCGTTTGTGGACAGGATATTATATTACAGATATCCTTTCTGACGATTTGTGTTGTCGTATGGCAATTGGTAACAAACCTTGTCTTACTCTATCCTGAATGTGCATTTATTCTTCTCATCTTTGCAGCATGAATAATCTGATAAAAACCGGTGCCGTACTCGCTGCAATCGCTGTGATTCTTGGAGCATTTGGCGCTCATAAACTGAAAGAGCTGATTGATGAACGTGCGCTGGCGAATTGGGAAACGGGCGTGAAATATCAAATGTATCATGCACTGGGAATTGTTTTAGCCGGGATTATCTGTGCTCAAACGAATCTGAAAAATGCTGTTACATCTTCGAGACTCTTCCTGGCCGGCATCCTGTTTTTTAGCGGATCGCTTTATCTTCTTTCTCTTCGTAATATATTGCCATTAAATGTTTTGTGGCTTGGGCCGGTCACGCCGATCGGCGGTGTGTTTTTTATCCTCGGTTGGTTGCGTTTGATGGTTTCGGAGAATACGAAAAACTGAATTTTATCACCTTCCACAATAAAATAAATAATCTTACTTTAGGGCTGTATGCTGAAAACTATGATACTCCTGATGGCAATGTCCATCTTGTCCTTCTCCTCCTGTAAAACCAACAAAGAGTCCGGGTCGGAAAAGTCAGAAACTACATCAACTAAAAAAAACTCCTCAACGGCCACATCACCATCTTCTTCTGAGGGCTCCGGAACCGCCATGACCATGCCACAAACCACTCCCAAATCTTTGACTCGCGAAGAGGCAAAATCGGCTCCGGAATTTTTCCGGTTAATGGTTACTTTCATTTCAATCGGAGCCGGAACCGACCCGGATGCAAAGGTCTTGCTCGATAATTATATTGCTGATTATAAGGTGCGTACCGGTAAAATGCCAACCTACGTAATGATTCCCTGGGGGCGTGAGGGTGAAGTTGATTGTTGTTTTAAACTGGATGAATTATCAACTGCTGAACAATCAGAGTTTATCACTGGTTTGCGTAATTCAATGAAGGGCAGGGAGTTGATTCAGATCAATGAAAATGCCAAAAACCGCTTCCGGCCTTGATACCTATCAGCCGATTCTATTGACTATCCACTATTATTTAACGTAAATTTGCGCCATTCTTAAAAGACTATGAACGAATACGGATTAAAGAATCCCAACGCTTCTATTGCTGACCTGGGATTGAAGAACGTTGCAACCGCACACTGGAACCTGACTCCTGCCGAGCTGGTGGAAGAAACTATCCTGCAAGGAATGGGGGAGCTTACCGATACCGGTGCGCTCGCCATTGATACCGGTGAGTTTACAGGCCGTTCTCCGAAAGATAAGTTTACCGTACTGGATGCGGAGACAGAGAAAACCGTATGGTGGGGTGATATTAACATCAAGTTTGATTCGGCTAAGTTCGACCAGATGTTCACCAGAATACAGGCATACCTGACAGGACGTGAAGTGTATGTACGTGATGCCTACGCTTGTGCTGATCAGCGTTACCGCCTTAACGTTAGAGTTGTGACCGAGTATCCGTGGCAGAATCTCTTCGTAAATAATCTTTTTCTTCGTCCAACCCGTGAAGAGATCGAAACCATTACTCCGGATTGGGTGATCATTAATGCTCCGGGCTTCCTGGCTGATCCGGCCATCGACGGAACACGCCAGCATAACTTCGCGATGATCAATTTCTCTAAAAAGATGATCCTCATTGGCGGAACGGGTTATACCGGTGAAATCAAGAAAGGCATTTTCACGGTGCTGAATTATGTATTACCACAGCATCGAAATGTGTTGAGTATGCACTGCTCGGCCAATATCGGCAAGGACGGTGATACTGCATTGTTCTTCGGACTCTCCGGTACAGGTAAGACCACGTTAAGCGCGGATCCTAACCGTGGATTGATTGGTGATGATGAACATGGTTGGAGTGATGATTCGGTGTTTAATTTCGAAGGAGGATGTTACGCGAAATGTGTAAACCTTTCTGCTGAAAAGGAGCCACAGATTTTCAATGCTATCCGTTTTGGATCCTTGCTTGAGAATACTGAGTTCCATCCCGGTACCACCAGTACTGATTACGATAATATCAGCAAAACAGAAAATACGAGAGTAGCATATCCGATCAATTTCATCGATAATGCGGTAGAACCATCTGTTGCAACTCCGCCTAAAAATATTTTCTTCCTGACCTGTGATGCATTTGGCGTATTACCTCCTATTTCACGACTAACAAATGCACAGGCGATGTATCACTTTATCTCCGGTTATACTGCGAAGGTGGCCGGTACTGAGATGGGAATTACTGAGCCAACTACCACCTTCTCCGCCTGCTTCGGAAAAGCCTTCCTTCCGTTGCACCCTGCGAAGTATGCGGAACTGCTCGGTAAGAAATTAAAGGAAAATCCGGATATCAAAGTGTGGCTGGTGAATACCGGTTGGACCGGAGGATCTCATGGTGTGGGATCCCGGATGAAGCTTAGCTATACGCGTGCAATGATCACAGCTGCGCTCAATGGAGAGTTTGATAAGGTGAAATTTGAACAACTTCCGATTTTCCACCTGCAGATGCCTACGATGTGTACAGGTGTTCCTGCTGAAATTCTTAACCCTCGTAATACCTGGGCTGACAAAACAGCTTATGATCTGACGGCACTTGACCTTGCCGTTAAGTTTGTAAAGAATTTTGCGCAGTATGCAGATGGTGCATCCGCTGAAATTCTTTCTGCAGCTCCTACAGTTCCTGAAATTGCATAATAATGCTCCATAAAACGTCGTAAGGCTGTCCATCGTGGCAGCCTTACGCATTTATATTCACCTATGCATCTTTTTTATCAACCTGAAATCGATAAGATAAGTATTCTTTCGGAAGAGGAAGCGCATCATGCTTTTCATGTACTCCGACTGCGTGACGGAGATAAGATTGGTCTGTTGGATGGTAAAGGGAAGTCGGCAGTGGCTTCCATTCAATCGATTCATAAGAGAGGGGTGACCGCTGAAGTTCTTTCCGAGGAGCTGACGCCGCCGCCGGCTCGCACCTTTCACCTGGCCATTGCTCCCGTTAAAAACATGGATCGTTTTGAATGGCTGGTCGAGAAGGCTACCGAAATGGGAGTCTCCCGGATTACACCCGTAATTTGTCGTCGGTCTGAACGGAAAGAACTTAAAACAGATCGTCTTCAGAAACTGATCATCGCAGCCTCTAAACAATCGAAGCAATCCTGGTTTCCGGTGTTGGAGGAGCCTTTACTCTTCTCATCTTTTATTAAATCAGAGTTTGGTGGTAAGCGTTTTATCGCTCATTGTATGGATGGAGATAAAGTAAATACCTCTGCGCTGAGAATGGCTGCGAATGCAACGATGCTGATTGGTCCTGAAGGTGATTTTGACGAAGCGGAAGTTCAGGCCGCAGTGCAAACAGGATTTCAGCCAATCAGTTTGGGTGAAACACGCTTGCGAACAGAGACGGCAGGTCTGGTCGCCGTCGTCGCATTTATGCTTCCCTGAACATAAAGATGAAAAACAGTATGAGATCTATCAGGAGCGTTTTCGTACGTATACCATGCTGTCTGCATCCAATTCGCTCTATCTTTACACATAGGAAATGATAGGAACAGAGATTATCTTCATCCTGATGGGTGGGGTCGGGCTTTTTCTTTTTGCCATGATCAATATCGAAGCTGCGGTTCATGAATTGGCCGGCAGATCATTTAAACTGTTTCTGAAAAAAGTAGTTCGTAATAGAGTGGCTGCAGTGGCCGGTAGCGCTTTGATGACGGTTGTTCTTCAGGGAAGCTCTTTGCTGAATCTTCTGCTTCTTGCATTTGTCGGAGCCGGGCTGATCACACTCTCTGATGCGATTCCGCTGCTGCTTGGCGCAAATCTGGGTAGTACGCTCGATGCATGGATTGTGGCCGGCCTTGGATTTAAAATGAATATCGATCTGATCGCTTATCCCGCGATTTTTCTGGCGGCATTATTCTACATTTTCCCTTTCCCAAAACTTAAAACGCTGTCGAAGTTATTTCTTGGCTTTGGATTGTTTTTTATCGGTATTGCGTTGATGAAGGAGGGGACCTTACGGTATATGGATCATCGTGGTCCCGGTTTTTTTAGTGGATGGGTTCAATGGGAGGCGTCACTTATAGGTATAATCCTTACTGCGTTGATTCAGTCAAGTCTGGCTACCATGACCTTGTCATTAAGCGCACTGCATGCCGGTGTGATTGATCTGCCTACCGCTGCAGCGATCGTTATCGGC
>JBIIHN010000120.1:0-5578 GCA_044235745.1 Bacteroidia bacterium | reverse complement strand
CGTTTTAAAACTGTCTGGATTTTATGAAGCAACACATCAGTATCAAAAGGCTTCGTTAGATAATCATCGCCTCCGGACTTGTAACCGAGAAGCATATCTTCCTTCATTCCTTTTGCTGTAAGGAAAAAAACGGGTGTTTTCTTATCTAATTCCCGAATCTGTTTTGCAACAGAAAATCCATCTATCTTAGGCATCATGACATCAAGAATGATCAAATCAAAGCCCCCTCTTGCAAATGAATCCATTCCCGCTTGTCCATCGCGAGCGAGTTCAACATGATACTCGTTCAGTTCAAGGAAGTTCTTCAATACCTGACCGAAGTTTAAGTCATCTTCGATCAACAGAATTTTTGCGCTCATTTTTCTAATCTTTAATTTCCGGCAATATCACTTTAAAGTTACTCCCTTTTCCGGGCTCACTGCTAACCTGAATTGCACCTCCATGATCATCTACAATCGCTTTAACGTAACTTAAACCAAGTCCAAAACCCTTTACATCATGTATGTTACCGCTGGTTGCACGATAAAAATTATCAAAAATGCGCTTTACAACATCTTTTGACATACCAATACCATTATCAGCTATCTCAACGCAATATCCACCGGGAACTGCATATGAACTTACAGCAATCACCGGATTTTCGATTGTGTATTTATTTGCATTATCAAGTATGTTAATAAATACGTTTGATAAATGATTAGGGTCCCCTTTAACGAGTGGAGTTTCTTTCACTTTGTTAAAGGTGATAACTCCATTCCTTTGCTCAACCGTAAGTTGCATACTGGAAATAGCATTTTCTACCAATTCATTCAGATCACAAAGCTCCAGATTATATTTTAGCTCACCTTTATCAATCTGGGCCATTTGTAAAACTGTCTCCACTTGACGCAGCATACGCTGATTTTCATCGCGTATAATGTTATTGTAAAACTCCATCTTTTCAGAAGATGTAAAAATCCGGGGATTACGCATTGATTCATTCGCAAGGGCTATTGTGGCTATGGGAGTTTTAAACTCATGAGTCATGTTGTTTATAAAGTCATTTTTGATATCCGCCAATTTTTTCTGCCTCAAAATAACTTTAATGGTGTATGTAAATCCCCAGATGATGATTCCTGTAAAGGCGAGCGAAAACAACATCATTACCCATATCCCATCCAGCAAATAATTTAACCGGTCACGAAAGCTGATTGATAACATTTCATTGGATTTAAAAACATCATTTGGAAACAGCATCAGTTTATAATCACTGTACTTGAGCATTACTGAATCAGCATTTGATGAAAGGTATTTCCAATTGCCTGGTTTCCCCTTTGAAATTCCATAGGAAAACTCAATATCAAGGTCTCTGTTTTTTAATTCTACACGAACGATGGAATCCAGATCTTCTCTCGTAATTCTGTCAAAGACATCTCTTGATGGGTCAACGATCTGGAATGTCAGTTTCTGCATCATTGTATTTAACTTCCTCAACCTCGACTGCATTCTCTGCTTCGTAATCTGTTCAATAGAATCCATCAAAGGAGAATCATCTGACAATTGCAGGTCTATAACTTCTTTTTGCTCAAAGTCCCGCTCGATACGAATGTCGATGGAGGAATCCAGATTATATACGACACCTTCCTCAGTTGGTTTTCGGTTGCGGGCACGTTGACGGTAATCGAAAATTCTTTGGGAAATCTCGTCTTCAACTCTTTTAAATTCAATATTTGCATGATTCTGATCTGTGGGCTGTGGTAAATTTGACGTTGTTTGCGGATCATTTAATACTGCAGATAAAAGATTACGTAAGCTATCATCCACTAATTGCATTTGCTGAGAAGAATCACCGGATGTCATGAAATTTCTGACCACTATTTTCATGTTCTCTTTCTCCTCAATCTTCTCCACCATACTATTCATCGCTAACATTACCGAGCGGTCAAATTGCTTCGATTTAATATCAAAATCATGCATAATCCAATACGTCTGAAGGAAAATCAATCCGGTGAGTGCCAGCGTCATTACAACGACAATAAAACGAAAACTGCTCTTTTTCATTTCACTCAAAATTAGTCTAATAAATATTATCCCGATCGGCTTTAACCTTACATTAACGAGGTTTCACCCTTCATTAACTGAAAATAGATAATAAGGCCAATCTTTTGCCGGATCTAATCAAAAGAATATAAATAAAATTAAATTCCTTTATACTGGAATCAACCTTCCGGACACCACGGCTGAGCTGAAGATGCTGAGGAGATTATAAAAAATCAAATGATATTATCTTCTACCAGGAACTTACGTTGATGTAATTCATACGCATTGCCCTTCGTCATCACATGGACAATGAGGTTTTCAATACTGATCGGAGATCCCTCTGCAAGATCTGCAATATTTGAATGACGAATGGCATGACCATCTACAATAATCACTAAGCCTGATCCAATGGCCTCCAAATGATTATTTTCCTTAATTAACACCCCGGTATCTTCACCCAATCCAATACCGATACAACTGGGATTCGAGGCGACGGCCTGCGCTAACCGGCCAAATCGGCCTCTTTTATCAAAATGAGAATCTATAATCACATCCTTAATAAAGGCAAGACCGGTCGTAATTTTCACTTCTCCTTTTATCAATGCTCCGGCACTGCTGCCCTGGTAAATCATCGTATTACTCATGGCCATGGCACCGGCGCTCGTACCGGCTATAACAAAATCATCGTTTATCAGCCGATCATGAAGAATTGACAAGATTTCGGTACCACCGAAGATCGTACTAAGACGCAACTGATTTCCACCGGTGAACATGACACCATCACACTTGCGGATTCGATCAATATATTCAGGGGACTGCGCTTCTGCCCGATCTTTGATATGCATCATGCGGACATTCGTACACCCCATCTTTCCAAAAGCATGCTCGTAGTTCTCACCAACCTCATAAGGAATGCTAGATGCGGTCGTAATGACTTCAATATGAGACTCTTTTTGCCTACGGCACTCCTGAACAATCCTGGAAAGAATCTGTAACTCAAAAAAATTTAAGTTGTTTTTCTGCTGGAAATTAGGTTCGGGTTCAGTTCCCTTATCTTCATTACCGCCAATGGCGATCAATTTACCTTTAATATTTGACATATTATTCTGATTCGGTCACAAGTTACGGCATTGCATATTTGTAATACAATCCACTTCCTATTTGGATGGGTACGAAACTATTCTTAATTTCATCCGGTGCATCCGTCGGATAATTGTGTTTATCAACAGGTGATGCCGTAAAACTTTAGACATAATCAGCTATGAAAATACGTGAAATAAGGGCTATGCGTGGTCCTAATTACTGGTCAATCCGCCGTCACTTTCTCATTGTTATGAAGCTCGACCTGGAGGAACTGGAAGAAGCACCAAGCAATCATATACCCGGCTTTTCCGAACGGCTTGAAAAAATGTTCCCCTCCATGTACGAGCATGAATGTTCGGAAGGTCACCCGGGAGGTTTCTTTAAAAGAGTGAAAGAGGGTACATGGATGGGGCATGTCATAGAGCATATCGCTCTAGAAATACAGACACTTGCAGGTATGGATGTTGGCTTTGGCCGGACGCGCTCCACTTCCGAGTATGGTGTGTACAATGTCGTATTTGCGTACATGGAAGAAAAAGTGGGTATCTATGCCGCACGAGCAGCAGTTAGGATAGCCCAGTCGTTAGTAGATAACAAAGAATATGATCTGGAAGAAGATATCCAGAAAATGCGCGAAATCAGGGAAGATGAAAGATTAGGACCTAGTACCGGTTCAATCGTATCAGAAGCAGCAGCAAGGGGTATTCCATGGATACGGCTGAATCGCCATTCGCTTGTCATGCTGGGGTACGGTGTTAATCAAAAGCGTATTCAGGCAACAGTCACTAGCCAAACCAGCAGCATTGCAGTAGAGATAGCTTGCGATAAAGAAGACACCAAGAACCTGCTGGAAGCAGCGAATATCCCTGTACCACGCGGCAGAATTATTTATGACCAGGAAGATCTTGAAAACGCTATAGAGTCGATTGGCTATCCAATCGTGATCAAACCGGTAAATGGAAACCACGGAAGGGGTGCCACCATTAATATCCGAAACAAGGAAGAGGCCATTGAAGCGTTGGCAGCAGCTAAGCGTATATCCAGGGCAGTGATATGTGAGAAGTTTGTTACCGGTTTCGACCACAGGGTACTGGTAATCAATTACCGCTTTGTAGCTGCAGCCAAACGTACACCGGCCATGGTAACCGGAGATGGAAAAAGTACGATTCAACAATTGATTGATGCTGTCAATAAAGATCCGAGACGAGGATACGGACATGAAAAAGTCCTGACCGCGATAAAAGTGGACGAAATGACCATGAATATCTTGCAGGAAAAAAACATGAACCTTGAAACGGTGCTACCACCCAACGAAATTCTTTACTTAAAATCTACGGCTAATATTTCCACCGGTGGTACTGCTACGGATGTAACCGATCTTGTTCATCCACATAATGTATTCATGGCAGAACGAATTGCCAGAATTATTGGTTTGGATATATGCGGTATTGATATCATGACGGATGACATCAGCGAACCGATTTCAGAAACAGGTGGTGCTATATTGGAAGTAAATGCGGCACCGGGATTCCGTATGCATCTGGCTCCAACTGACGGACTACCACGAAATGTCGCAGAACCGGTTATTGATATGTTATTCCCGCCCGGTGTACCTTTTAAAATACCCATTGTAGCCATAACAGGAACAAATGGTAAAACCACTACTACCCGACTGATGGCACATATTGCAAAAACAGCCGGGCACAAAGTTGGTTTTACCACTACCGATGGAATTTATATCCAGAATATCATGATGCAACGCGGAGATTGTACCGGTCCGCAAAGCGCAGAGTTTGTCCTGAAGGATCCTACTGTTGATTTTGCGGTGCTTGAGACCGCCCGTGGTGGAATTTTAAGAGCAGGTTTAGGCTTCCATCAATGTGATATAGGAATAGTAACAAATGTTGCTGCGGATCATCTTGGGCTCAAAGACATCAATACATTGGAAGACATGGCTCGTGTTAAATCCATCATTCCGGAAGCGGTCATGCCCGGAGGGTACGCTATTCTCAATGCAGACGATGAGTTGGTGAGAGGAATGGCGAAAGGACTTAAATGTAATATCGCCTATTTTTCGATGGATGAAAAAAATCCACTTATCAAAGATCATTGTGACAAAGGTGGATTGGCTGCGATTGCTGAAAATGGATACATAACTATTTGTAAGGGCAATTGGAAGATCCGTGTCGAAAAAATTGTTAATATACCTCTAACTTTCAGAGGGAAGGCCGCCTTTATGATTCAGAATATCCTGCCGACCGTTTTAACAGGATTCATCCGAAATTTCAAAATTGAAGATATTCGCCTCGCGCTGGAAACCTTCATTCCTTCGCCTGTACAAACACCGGGTCGAATGAATATGTTTGAGTTCAAGAAATTCAATGTCATGGTGGACTATGCGCATAATCCTGCAGGTTTTCAGGCAATCGCACGATTCCTTGAAAAAATTGAAGCGAAGCCTAAAATCGGAATTATT